>NZ_BAAHXB010000067.1:0-30863 GCF_054657215.1 Endothiovibrio diazotrophicus | reverse complement strand
GTGGGGTGTCGAGGCCGCGGTGGAGAGTCGCGGCGAGCGGGAGGAGAAGGTCTTCCCGCTGCCGAAAGAGTTGGCCGTCGAGAACGGTTGGCCGTGCTGACTTTCGACAAATACCTCCCCTCAAGCCTTCGGAACGTCTACGCTGATTCCTTGCCCCAACCCGTTGGCGCGGCGCGCGAACCGACGGTCGTCGAAGGTCAGGAACGTTTCACAACCCTCTGCGGAACAGAGGTGGAGGGCGTCGGCGAAGTCGAGTCCGCGGGCATGGAGTTCCAACGCATCGGCGATTCGCGGCCATGCCTCGACGTTGACGTTGGGAAGTCCCATCAAGTGCTGCACCACCCGGATGAACTCTTTGGGCGAGAAACGGTAGAAGGCGCGCAGAACCCACTCCAGCTCCAAAATCACGGTGAGAGGCACGAACAGGTCACGCGACTCCGCAAGGATGCGCCGGGCGATTGGGCGCTGTTTGGCCGCCTCGCGATCGTTGGGGTCATCGACGTAGAAGCGGGCGAGGATGTTGGTATCGAGGCCGATCATTGGCCGGCTTCACGCATCGCCTCCGCGACGTCGAAATCGTCCAGCCGCCGTTCGCCCGGATCGGTGCATTTGAGCATGCCGTAGCCCTCCTCCACCGTGGTGGTGGGGATCCCCCGCTTCAAGGTCACCCGGATCACGTCGCCCTCCAGGGTGAAGTAGAGCTGGCAGCCCGGCGTAATCCCCAGCCGGCGCCGCATCTCGGCCGGGATGACCACCTGACCCTTGTCGGAGACGGTTACGGTCTGCATTTCACTCCCTCCTTCTTACGTGGTAAGAAAGTATAGTCGGGAGACGGCCAGGAGTGGCCGGAACCGGATGCCGGGTAAACCAACTCCAACCCGATCTCCTCGCTGCCCCGAGCACTATCACTACCGCCCGGTTTGCGACCTGGGGGCCATGCCTGCACGGCTCACGTATCCATTGATGGTTGGGCATTTTTCGACGTCAGCTTGTCCGAATCGCGTCAATCCATCACTCCCAACGGTCGTCATCGAATCCCTCTTCGTCCGGCAGGGCGTTGAGATAGATCTTCGCCAGGGCCTCGCCGTAGAGGCGCAGGGGATCGATCACCTCCTTGTCTCCGACCTTGCCCTTCAGGCGCGGGAAGCGCTCCAGCAGCACCGAGATCTCGGTCAGGGCGATCAGTACCCGCTTGGTCTCCACCCCCGCGCGCAGGATGTGCTGGAGCTTGTTGAGGGCCTTGTTGTCCTGGCCGGTGACATTCATCCGCTTCACCATGTAGCCCAGTTCCTGGAGGTCCTGGAGTACCCGCGGGTCGGCTTGGCGGATGTTGAGATCGGCGAGGTTGCGGTAGGCGCTGTAGCGACCCATCTCGGCTACCACCGGGATGCCGATCAGGGTCACATCCTCGATCTTTTCCCGGCGGATCTTCTCTTCCGCCACCTCGGCAATGGAGATGAATCGGGCGCCCCGTGGTGTGCAGAGGGCGCGGATACGAGCCGCGAAGTAAGGGGTGGTGTTGCAGGCGAGGGCCAGGTGGGTGGCGCCTGCACCTAGGAGCTGTTCCACCGCCTGCTTAATCACCGCCCACACCGGCTCCTCCCGCTCCGCCAATTCCATGGAGAGTCCCATCTCCGGTAGGGAGTGGATCATCACCTTGGGGTAGGAGAGGTCGCCGTTGAGGTGGACGCTCTCTTCCAGGCCTGCGTAGATCCGCTCGTTGAGGTGGCGCCAGAGAGTCATGCCGCTCTCGGGACCGTTGCCGGTGATGATGCCGAAGACCGGCAGGTGGTGGTCGTCCTCGTGATGGATGGCGATACGCGCCACCTCCACGCGGGGCGCTGTTTTTTGTAGCGCATCGATCACCGCTTCCGGTTCGAACTCCACCGCCCAGGTGAGGTCCCCTGCATTGGTCATCATGGTGTGAGGGGCGGTATAGACGGTGAGCAGGCTTTGGTCGAAGAGATGGGTAAAACGTTCCGGTTCCGAGAAGGGGTTGACCGTGCCGTACTGGGCACCGAAGGCGGATGCCAGCTCTTCCGCGGAGAGGCGGGCCAGGGGGCGGGTGGTCCCCAGATGGCGGCCCGCCGCTTCCAGGTCGATGCGGGCGTTGGCGCGGCTGTGGATCATGGCGTAGCTGCGCTCCCCAGACGGGCCGTAGCAGACCACGCAGAGGGACTTCAGTTCGTCATGCAGCGGGATCCCCTCGCTGCCGAGCCGCCGCCGGCGGGCGGCGGCGTCGCGGCAGCTGGTGGCGGGGCTGTTGCGGGAGAGGACGTGCCAGAGGCCGCTCTCACGGAAGAAGGCCAGGGTGGCCTCCACCCGGCTTGGCATCGCCTCGCCTTCCCGACCGGGAGTGGGTGCCACGGCGGGTCTCCTCAGTCCTGGACGTAGATGTTGAGTTCGGCGGAATCCCAGCTGAATTGTGCGCCCTCTCCCTCCAGGCCGATCTCGAAGCCCACCATCTGGTGACCGCCGAGGCGGCTGGAGGAGCCGGCGGCCTTGCTGAGGAAAGACTCCTTGTAACGGGTTAGGTCGATGGCCAAGCTCTCGCCCACGCTATCGTCTGCCACCAATGCCCCTTGAGGGACCCGCTCCCGGTTGAAGGTGCCCACCTCCTGGTGACCATTGAGCTTGAGTCGGAGAGTGGCCTTTTCGCCGGCTCCCGGGTCGAGGCGGGCGTTGACGAAGCGGAGCATCACGCTGTCGATCCGTTCCGGGTCGTCGCAACTGGCGAGGGGGACATCCTTCAGCTTGGTGGTGGACCCGGCGGACACCGCTCCCGCGGCCTCGAAGAGCGAACTCTCCAGGGTGAGGCTCTGTTCGCCGACCAGGGATTGCTGCATCAAGCGGCGAACCGTGGCCGGGTCGTCGGGGTAGTTGCCGAGCAGCATCATCAGCTTGCACAGCGCCGCTTCGGAGGTGATGTCGAAGCCGCCGATCAACCCCCGGTCGAGCAGCACTTGGCTGGTCTCGTAGAGCCCCATCACCACCTGTCCGGTGGGAACGCTGGTGGTCACTACCACCACGCCGCCCTTGTCGATGAACTCCTTGAAGAGGTTGAGGAACGCCGGTTGGGTGGGGATGTTGCCGGCACCGTAGGCCTTGACTACCACTCCCTTGAGATTCTCATCGCGCAGCACGTTGGCGAGCACCTGGGAGTTCTGCATCCCGGGGAATACCTCCACGGTGATGACGTTAGTGTCCATGCGGTCGTAGACCTGAAGCGGGAGCACCGAGGGGCGGCGGATGTGCTTGCGCTCGATGGCCACGTGGTCGCCGCAGACGCCGAGATGGGCGTAGTTGGGGGTATCGAAGCCCTGGTAGCTGGTGACGTTCATCTTCTTCGCCCGGCAGCCGCGCAGGATGCGGTTGCCGAAGGCGATGATCACCTCGGGGATGGGAGGCAGATTATGGGCCGTGGAGTTGGCCAGCATGATGGCGGTCACCATATTCTGGTGGGCATCGTTGCGGGCGTTGACGACGCCGGCGATCTGGGAGCCGGTGATCACCACCGGTTTGGCGAGTTCCTGGAGCATGAAGGCGAGCGCAGAGGCGGTGTAGACCATGGAGTCGGTGCCGTGGAGGACGACGAAGCCGGCGTACCGGTCGTAGTGCTCCTGGATCACCTGGGCCATGGCGCGCCAGTGCTCGGGGCCGACGTTGCAGGAGTCGAGGGGCTCGACGAAACTCACCGCGTCTACCGGATAACCCAGGGTGCCGAGCTGGGGGGCGGCCCGTTTTAGTTCCTTCCACGGGCGGACCACCTGGGGGCTCTCCGGATCATCGGGGTCCTTGGGTGCGCTGCCGATGGTGCCTCCTGTGTATATCACCAGTACCCCGGCGGTCTCCGGCAGGGCGTCTTTGGCGTTGTCGGCGGCGATGTCAATGTAGTTGCCCAGTTCCGGGGCTACCGGCTGGAGCAGGGAGCGGGCGACCGACTTGAATCCATCCAGACTGTCGAAGCGCATGGCGGCGAGGCGCTCCATCACCGCCTCAACGGCTGTGCGTTTGGTCTCGTCCAGCTTGGCGTAGCCGCTTTCCTGACGCAGGGCGGCGGGAAACAGCTTTTGGATCTCGTCGGTACGGTCGTCCTTCTCCAGAGGCGTAAGTTCTATGGTCTTTCTATCGGACATGACGATCTCTCCTGTCGATGGGGGTTGGTTGCCTAATAGGCTTGGCCGGCGTATTCGCCTTCCTCGCCGATGAAGTTGTGGCGCATCCGCGCCTTGATCCGCTCCAGTCGGTTGCCCGGTTCTTCCTCCCGGTCGACGTTGCCGATCACCCAGGCGAACTTGGTGAGCGCCGCGGCCACCGTCAGGTTGCCGGCGGGGATCGCCCCGTAGCGGGCGGGGACGCTGGCCATTTCGTATTGCTCCTGGGTGTAGGGGTTGATGGGGACTTGGCTGGAGATGAGCACCGGAATATCGGCGGCTACCGCGTCCTGGATCAGCGGGCGGAAGTTGTAGGGCTCCTCGCTGGGGATGTTGCCGAGGCCGGGGGTGGTGATGATCAGGCCGTGGTAGGGGTGGCCCGCCGTTGCAGCGTGTTCCAGGAGCGACTGGAAGGGGGCGGGGCGAAGTCCCGGGGCGAGGGTGATCAGCAGGATGTCGGGGGCGATGTGGGGGCGGTAGTCGAGCCGCAAGGGGGCACCTCCCTCCAGCCAGACGCGGTAGTCGGGGAGGAAGTTCTCGGTGACCCGAGCCAGCGGTGGCCATCCGGGGCTGTGGAAGCCGTGGAACAGCCGGTCGTCGGCCTTCTCGGTGCGCACCGCCCGCAGCACCAGGTCGTTGAAGCAGACCTGGGTCTCGGGCACCGCCTGGGGGTGGGCGGCGGCGTAGCAGGCTCGGATCAGGTTGTGGCGGGTGTCGCCGTGGGGGACGTCGATGGTGGTCTGGGCGCCGGTGAAGACCACCGGCTTGCCGACCCGACCGAGCATGAAGGCCACCGCGCTGGCGGTGTAGGCGAGGGTGTCGGTGCCGTGGGCGACGACGAAGCCGTCGTAGTGGTCCCACCATTCGTGGATGAAGTCGGCCACCCCGCGCCACTGCTCCGGCATCATGTTGATGCCGTCCAGCTCGTAGAGCGGGTGGCTCTCCACCTCGGCGATGCGGTCCAGCTCCTGGCGGGCGAAGTCGAGCAGGATCTCCCGCGCCCCCTGGAAGGTGGAGTGGCCGTCGCGGGTGATCATGCCGGCGGTGCCGCCGCAGAAGATAAGGGCGATCCGCCGGGAGAAGAGCCGCTGCCCGGTGTGGAACTGCTTGGGCAGGCTGTGGGTCTCCCGATCCTTCATCAGCTCCTGGACCCAGGCGTCGTCGAAGCGCGCTTGGTAGATGGGGTTGGCGATCCGGTAGCGGTCGTCGTCGCCGAGTCGCAACAGGCCGATGTTCTCCAGGGACGCGGCGTCCCATCCACCCTGGCCGCGGGTGATCCGCTCGCCACGGACTACCCGTCGAAAGAGCTGGAGGATGCCGAAAAGACGGTCACCCATGTCCATCAACTGTTTGCGTACGCCGAAGAGGTGGTTCTGGGCGATGCTGCGCGGGGCGCGCAGGAGGTCTTGCTGGAGTTGTTGAAGCGCATCCTTCGGATCGGTGGAGAATTGCAGCTCCTGGCAAGCGAGGGCGGTGAGGAAGGGTTGACCGCCGGTTAGTTGCAGCACCTCGCTGACCACACCGTCCATGACGCCGGGATTGCGATCCGGGAAGCCCTGGGCGACGAGTTGGTTACGCACCTCAGGAGAATCGGTGAAAAAGGGGAGTGGCAGGTCGCGAAAAAAGCCGATGGAGATCCCGCCGGTTTCCCAGGTGGTGACGATCTCGTTGGGGGTGAGGACGGAGACCAGCAGCAGCACCAGCCGGCTGTTGTGGCGGTCGGGGCGCTGGAGAAATTCGCGCAGGGCGAGGAAGAAGGCGGCGCTCTCGTTGGGCGGGAAGCGCATCAGGATGTCCAGCTCGTCCCACATCAGGTAGAGCCGCCCCCCTTCGGGTACGGCGTCGGCCAGCCTCTCCAACAGGCGGGCGAGCATTCGCCCCGCGCTGTCGTCCCTGGCACGACGAATACCGCTGAATTTCAGCGATCCGTCGGTGTTTCTCTTGGCTTGGGCGCACAGGTGCCGCGCCAAGCGGAGGAGGCCTTCCTCCATGCTGCCCTCGTTGAAAAGGACACTGAACTCGGCTTCCAGGCACCAGTGCCCCTCACCGCGGAGCAGGTCGCGGGCGCGCATCATCAGGCTGGTCTTGCCCGCTTGCCGCCCGGCGTGGAGGTTGCAGTGATTGCCGCGCCGCAGCAGTTCCAACAATCGACGGTCGGTCTCCCGCGCCACGTAAACCTTACGAGCGGGGTCGACTGCACCGCCGCAGTGAAACGGGAGCGGGGATGACGGAGTCATTGCTCGTCTCTGCCCAGGGTGAGTTGAAGCTGACGCTGAATCCAATGGGTGATGCAGCGCATGGCCTGGCTCAGGTCTCCGTTGATGGGGACGAACAAACCGGTGTCGCGTAGCCAGAGGTGGGTCTGCTGGCTGGCGAAGGGGACCTCGAACTCGATCAGTCCTTCCGTTTCCGTGCCGTTGAGGGCGCGCCGGATGAGCGGGAGCAGGTCGGCGAATGCCTTCTCCCGTAGGGGTGTGACCAGTTGGGCGGCAAAGTCGCGCTCCAGCTCCAGCAGCGCTTGGCTAGGGGTGCGTCCTGATGGAGAGCGCTGGAGCGCGGCCCACCAGTGGGTGAGGAACGGGTGTCCGCCGAAGAGCTCCCACGCCGTCGCGGCGAGGTCGTCGCCACCAAGAACATGGGTGAGTAGGTAGTGGACGTTTTCCCGGCTAAACCCGGCGAGTGGCAGATTCCTCAAGGCGCGGCCGAATTCGCTGGCGTGGTTGGGCTTTGCGAGAAAGGTTCGGCTCGATTCGTCCCAGGCGCAGATCAGGTTGATCCGGTCCAGGGAGGGGTCGTCGCGGCGTTGGTTGATCAGGTTGTGGAACGCGGTCGCCAACTGTGCGAAGGGCTCCGGAGGGAGGTGGTCCAGGTGGTCCAGCAGCAGGGTGGCGGGGCGCTCGTCCACTCGCAGCGTCTTGCGCAGCCACTCCGGAAAGGTGGCCCAGCCGTTGGGATTGGCGCGCGCCGGGCTATCGAGTTGCCGGGTGATGGTCTCTTCCAGCCACGGGAGGAGTGGGACGTTCGGGTCGTATGCCTTGCCGTCGATGCGGGCGATCCGGTGCTTTTTTCTCAAGACCTCCTGGGCGAAGAGGAGCAGGCTCGATTTCCCCATGCGATGACCGCCGATGAAGGTGAGATCGAAAGGAAGGCGCTCGATCTCCCGCTCGATGCGGTTCTCCAGCTCCCTCTTCACGTAGGCGGCGTTGAGCGGAGGGATGGGTTCGAAGGGGTTCGACGGGAGGTGCTTCGCCTGGTAGGGGTCGAACGCCTTGAGCACAGCCAAGGCCTCGCTCAAGTCGGTGTCCATGGGGGCGTTGCGGTCACTGACTTTTTCAATTCGCTCGATGACGGCCTCCACCATGGTGAGAACCTTCTCCTCAGCCAGCGGGCCGCCCCGGTTGAGCCAGGCGCTGAGTTGGCCCGCATTGATGCCCGCTTCGTCCGCCACCCACTTCTGAGTGATGTTCTTGCACAGCCTGACGGACTGCTTGATGGCTGCCTTGAGCTCCATGCCTCATCTCCAGTGCCCTTTATTGCGGTGGGCGTACAGCGGCCATGACCGGGTAGCATGGCTTACTCGGTGAATTGATAACGGGTGTTGTCGGGTCAAGTCGAGCGTTTGGTGTTTAAACCTGAATGGTTAAACGTTAAACAGGGTGGAAATTGAGTTGTTTGGTTTATTTTTTTAAAAAAATAACATCTTGTTTTTTATTTATTTTTATTGTTTTAAATTCAAATTATCGGCTGTTTTTTTTGATCTCCCGTAGCGCTATTCTTCCGTTCAAGTCGATGCACAAAGAGGGCGTCCCGATGAGATTGGCTATGCAGATTGGCCCGATCGTTATCCCGGTGTTGGGGGAGGTGTTCTCCTCGCTTCTCCAAGGGGTTATGGCGAGCGACGACAAAGATCTGATCTTTTGGGTGGGGATTGCCGTGGGAGCGGTGACCGGGGGAGTCCTTTCGGCGTTGGGCAAAGGGAGCGAAGTGAAGTAGCGTCTTAGCCAGCGAGCAGATTGTATAGGAGGCTGGCGACAATGCTGGCCAGGATACCGAGCACGAACGCCAAGCCGTGCTCGCGGTACTTGAGTACCACGCGGAAGCGTTGGAAGGAGTGGAATTTGTCCGGATCGATCAGCTCCAGCGTTTCCCTCAGCTTGAGGGCGGCGCTGTAGTAGGCGTCGAGGGAGTTTTCGGGGTTGATGCCGACGGATTGGATCTCCAGGCGTCGGGCTTCCCGGGCGAGCGCTTCCGCGTCACGGTAGTGCTGCATCAGCTCCTTTTCAGAACAGTTGATGCAGAATTTCCGGAGCTGTTCGTCTTCCGCGATGTGCTCCAGTCGGGTTTTGTACAGATGCCACAGGATTTTTGCGGCGTCGAGTGTGGCGCGTTGGAGGTGGCCGTAGGCCTTGTTGATGTTGCCCTGGGCTTGGTCGGGGTGTTTGTTGGCGGTGGCGAGGTGGACGAACGCAGCTTCCAGCTGGAAGACCAACTGGGTTGGTTTTTTTCCCAGTGCAACGACCAGATCCGCGTAGATGGGTTGGAATCGGTCAGTAAGGAGAGCGTAGACGTCCTTTTCCGTGTAGTCCGTCACGGTCTGCACGCCACCCGCATTTTTGCCAGTTTTCGGTCGATGTCGCGATCCAGGTCGGCGATATAGTCGGCGACCTCGAACACGTTGCCATCTTCCTCGACGATGTTGGCATCGTAGGGTTGGATTGGCAGGGAGTGGTGGAGTGCCTGTTCGGCAACGCGTTCCACCTCAAGGAGGTCTTTGCACGAAGCGGGGTCTCTTCCTGTGAGCGCCTCAAAGATTTTTCCGAATTTTTGGTGCATTGTGGATGTGTGTTGGTGGATGACGCGAGTCGCGCTCAGATGCACGCACGACTACAAGCCCGGGATTCTACGTTATCCGTTTAATTTGTTGAACGATTTTGTTAAACGCTACCCGGTCAGTAGGTTTCCGTTGGGGGGACGACGGGGTGGTTGCTGCGTTGCTGAGGATTTAACTCTTTGTGCTGCGGGATGGGGTCATGCGTGCGGGATGGGGTCAGGTCTTGAATTTTGCATGTGAGTCGTTGCGCAGGTTTCCATCACCCTAAACACCGCAGAAATTCCCGTGGTTACCGCCGCCATTGCGACTAATCATTTGTGTGCAAATCGAAGGCACGGCAGGTGGTATGAAGAGGACGTTTCAGGATGGACCCCTGCCGCCATGACCGACTCCCCGACCGTACCCATCGACCCTTCGGAAATGCGCAGTCCGCGGCGGCGGCTCCGGCACAAGGCGGATCTCGCCTACCTGCCGGAGTCGAAGGCGTGCCAGCTGCGGCGCATCTCCCAATGGATCTGCGAGGCGGTGCCGGTGGACTGGGTGATCCTCTTCGGCAGCTATGCCCGCGGTGGCTGGGCCGAGGACCCGGAGACCGGGTACGAATCCGACTACGACCTGCTGGTGATCCCTTCCAAGCCCGCGTTGACCGAAAACAGCCGGCTGTGGGCGCGGCTGGAGAGGGACCTGCGGGCGCTGGCCGATCCCGTCTCCATCACCCTGCTGGTCCACTCCATCAAGGAGGTGAATCGGCATCTGCGCAAGGGGCAGGAAGTCTACCGGGACACCCATCTAAGGAGTTGGGCGAAAAGACCAGGACCGCCGCCGCGGGTGTGAGGTCACGAGTCGGTAGGGGGGGGCCCTACGTCAGAAGCGCCTTGCCGGCGGCGAAGCCGGGTGTTCGTTGGCCGTTACTACGATGGGTGTCCCGTTAGCATAGTCCATGACGAGGTAGTGAAACGCAGCGACGGTAGATGACGTCGGCCTTTATTGCGTCATCGGGGAACGCGCGGGGCCAGGTTTCTCGTTTTGCGCATCAATACAGATCCCCCTTCTCCGATCGGTGCACTATAATGGTCATGCTAGACTGACCATATCGTGGAGAGGCCTATGTCGACCAATGCTGAACCCTTGGAAGTCGGTGCTACCGAGTTCAAGGCGAACTGCCTGAAGCTTCTCGATCAGGTGCATGACCATAAGATTCCGGCCGTTGTCGTGACCAAGCATGGTAAGCCGGTAGCTCGCCTCTGTCCGTTGCCGGAGGAGGGCAGTGTGGACCTTTTCGGGTCGCTGAAGGGTTCCGCGACCATCCCTCCCGGCGTCGATTTGACCGAGCCGTTGGATGAGGAGTGGGAGGTGCTGAAGGGGTGATTCTTCTCGATACCCACATTCTGATATGGACACTGCTCGGCGAGCCGGTCAGTGATCGCGCGAAGGAGGCGATCAGGGAGGCGGCGTCGGTGTCCGCGCTTTTCGTGTCGGTGGTTACCGCCTGGGAGGTCGGGATGCTGGAGTCGAAGGGGCGTTTTGTTCCGACCAAGGGCGCTCTGGAGTGGTTTCGGGAGGCGATGGCGCTGCCGGGTCTGCGCCTCGTGCCTTTGGACTCGGAGGTGGCCATTCGCTCCGCATCGCTGCCCGACGGCTTTCACGGCGATCCCGCCGACCGGATGTTGGTGGAAACCGCGCGTGCTCGGGAATTGACCCTGATCACTCGTGACCGGAAGATCCTGGCTTACGGCCATAAGGGCTGGGTGCGTGTGCTCGAAGGCTGATCAGTCGCTCTCGACCTGAAGCGTTTACTGAGAAAGCAGGGCTGCTATTTCAAACGCAGAGGAAAGCGGGGGGGGGGGGAAGGATCAGGTCTTGAATTTTGCACGGCTCCACGGGTCCACGGGTCATGGGGTCTTTCATCTTGTCTTGTCAAATCTTGTCTCCATGCACAGCGTTGGTCTAGTCGTGGGTTCGCGCCAAGGTCGGGGAGAAAGGGTAACCGCCGCCGTCGAAGTCGTTCCTCCCTCCGGCTACCCCAACGGCCTCTCCTGCAATCTGTCAGAAAATCCCGCATCCTTCTGATTTTCATATATTTTCGACCCATTCAATGTTGATTTAAACAGCTATAAAAACTAACATGTAATCAACATTAACAACCCCGGCCCACGACGTCGGGAAGAGGAGGAGTCCGGCCAGGAGAGAGGATCGATTCGACGCATCGGCGGCCTTGCACCGCCCTTCGAAGTTGGCCGTCCGGTGCTGCGAACACCGGACGACCCCCACAGGATCACCCGACTAGAGGATCACATCCCATGAGTGACGAGCAGTTTAGCACACCCCCCGACCCCGACCGTCCGGCCCCGCAACGGGAGCCGATCGGGCTCTTCGCCGAAGGGTTCCTGCCCGCGGAGATCGACCGGGACGATCTCTTCCACTACGCCCTGCAACGGGTCCGCCACGCCATCGCCGTGAGCGATCTGCTCAACTTCACCGGCTGGGGCCAGGAGCAGATCGACGGCCGGCTGGCCAACGCCACCGGCGAGTTGCTCTTCGAGCTGTTGAACGACACCGACACGGCGCTGCGGGAGTATCAGCGGCGGCACCCCTGATTTCGGCACGACTTGAGCGGGGAGGCGCGAGCCTCCCCGTTTTCGTCGCCCTTCCCTACCGCGGCAGCTTCAACGTGCGGGTGGGGCGGGAGCTGCACCGGGCGGCGGTCGTGGCGGCCAAGCGGCGAGGGATAAAGTTGAATGAGCTGGTCAGGCGGGCGTTGGAGCACGAGATCGGGCTGGATGCAGCGGATCGCGGCGAGGAGGTCGTTGTCAGCTACCGCGGAAAGCCCCGTGCCCGTCTTGCTCCCATCGAGGCGCGTGGTCCTGCGGAGGATGAAGCGGACGCGCTGTTCGGTCTTTGGCGGGATCATCCGGAGAGTGCCGACGCCGATCAATATGTGCGCACCCTGCGCAAGGGCCGATTCTGAATCTTACTGGGATTTGGAGCTGAGGGTTGCGGTACTCATGGGGTGTCTTGGGGAAGATCGGGCGATCTCCCGCCGGGTAGCCGCTGCTTCCGTTTTGGTGGATGCGCTGGCGCTCATCCACCCTACCCGGGGGGTTGAGTTTACGTCGCGCTGAGCCAGGGTGATCTGCGCATCGAATCTGAATCCGTCAAGTTTCTCCCACTTCTCCTTTTTCCCTCTCCGGCGATTCCGTTCCTCCGGCGTTCGGGGGAAAAAGGAGTGTCAGTGTGTCTCTTCGGTGAATACCGCCTCCAGGTCGGGGGCGTCGAGCAGGCGGTCGGCCCACTGTTCCAACTGTTCCGGGGTGGCCTTGGCGAGACGCGGGCCGACCCACTCGGGGAGCGGCCCGAAGCGCCGCGTCAGCTGCCGTTCGATCAGGGTGCTCTCCCCCTCGAGAATTCCCTGTTGTCTCCCCTGTTGCATCCCCTGTTGCATCCCCTGCTGAATGCCCTTCTCTATGCCTTCCTGAATCCACTGTTCAGCGATGGTTGCCATAAATCCGTCCTCTTCGCGAAAGCGCTCGTTGACCGTCTCCCGCAGCCGTTCCGTCTCCAGTTCGCGGGCCGCGATGATCAGGTAATTCAATAGCGTACGAATGTACTCCAAGCCGCCCGGTTCTTCATCCATGGCGCGTAGGCAGGTGACGATCTCCCGCACCCGCTCGCGCATCTCCGGTCGGTGGATGTACTTCAATGCCAGGAAGGCGGCACGGGAGACTGCGCCCGCCGGTAGCCGCTCGTCGGCGACGGTGGAGAGATCGAGCAGTTCGAATTGGAACCGCGGGCGGTAGCGGTTCAGCAGTTCCGGTCCCGCCACCAGTTCCGCAAACTCCCGTGGGGCCTTCCATCGCTCCTCGCCGTGGTAGAGGACCATCGGAATCAGGGGCGGTAGCCATTTTTCGCCCTTGCCCGGTCCCTTGCGCCAGTGGCGCCACGCTTCGAGGGCGTAGCGCAGCAGTTCCAGGACCACCCAGTGTTCGGGGTGGCTCTTGTGCTCCACCAGCAGGTAAACCAGGACCGGGCTTCCGTCGGTGCCGGTCGCCTCGAAGAGCAGGTCGCTGTAGTGGTCGCGCAGGTGTGGGTCGACGAAGCTGGACTTGGTGGGTTTCACCGAGAGGAGGTCCAGCGTGGCCACTACCTCCTCCGGCAGCGCTTGGCGGAGCAGGTCCGCGGCGGTGTCGGGGCGGGTGAAGGCCGCTTTGAAGAAGTGGTCGTGGGGGCTGGTGGGGTGAGACATGGGTCGCTTGGAGGGGGGGCGATCTCAATGGGTGTCTTGGTCGCTCGATTGGGGGGTGGGTGCGCGCTGAAAGGGTGTCGGCGGGCACGGACCGCCCTATTTTGGGGCGCTGATATCGGGCCTTATTGTGACGAAATATCTACAAATAGTGAATTTGTTCTGATGTCTAATTGTGGCGTTTTGGGGTGTGGGGTGCTTCTTCGTGCAGCGGCGGGTTTTTCGAACGCAATCGGATGGATCGGCGGAGAGCTGGCGTCGTAGGGTGGATAAACGATAGCGCATCCACCGGGTGCCAGTCGGATAGGTCGATTACCGTAGGGGAGCCGCTGCCTCCGTTTTGGTGGATGCGCTGGCGCTTATCCACCGGAGAATGGGCGGGCGAAGGTCAGGCCAGATCGGGCCCGGGGCGGCCGAGGTGGAAGCCTTGGGAGTAGTGGATGCCGAGTGCCACGACGTGGTCGAGGACGGCCTGGTTGTGGACGAATTCGGCGGTGACCGCGGGGATGCCCACTTCGTCGGCGAATTCGACGATGGCGGAGACCAGGGCGCGGGCGTTGGGGTCGTGGTCGAGGTCTTTGATCAACGAGCCGTCGATCTTCAGGTTGTCGACCCGCAGGTTGAGGACGTGGGCGAGGCTGGAGTAGCCGGCGCCGAAGTCGTCGATGGCGATGTGGCAGCCGTGTTCACGGGCCTTCGCGGCGAAGCGGTGGATCTCTTCGTAGTCGGCGATCGCCTCGCTTTCGAGGATCTCCAGGGTGAGCCGCGGGCCGGTGCCGGGGTGGGCCGCGAGGGTGGCGAAGAGGTGGTCGGTGGTCTCGGGGTCGAGGATGTCCTCCACCGAGAGGTTGAGCGAGAAGCGCTCCGCGCGGCCGGCGAAGCGGGCGACGCACTTCTCCACCATCAGCCGGGTGAGGCGTCCGTAGAGGCGGCCCTCCTGGGCGATCGGCAGGAAGGTGTTGGGGAAGAGCAGGTCGCCCTGTTCGTCTTCCAGGCGCATCAGGCATTCGTAGTAGGCGATGCTCGGGCGGCCGTTTTCGTCGAGGGCGTCGGGGCGGTTGTCGAACACCGGCTGGAAGTGGGGGACCACCGCGCCGCGGTCGATCACCCGGCGCAGCAGGCGGATCAGTTGCAGGTTGCTGCGCACCCGCTCTTCGATCCCCAGGTCGGGGTGGTATTCGAGTACCTTGCCGCGGCGCCGCTTGATGTGGCGCAGCGCCATGTCGGCCTTTTCGCGCAGCGGCTCTTCGCGGGAGACGCCGATGGAGAGGTTGAGCGGCAGGGCGTGGCCGTCGAACTGGTAGCTGGCCCCTTCGGCCTGTTCCAGCAGGCGGAAGGGGAGGGTGCCGGGGTCGTCGGCGCCGTCGGTGGCGAGGACGCAGAAGTCGTCGCCGCCGAGGCGGTAGAGGGTCAGCGCGGGGTCGCCGGCGATGGCCTGGCGCAGCCGTTCGCTGAGCTGGCGCAGCAGGGCGTCGCCGGCGAGGTTGCCGTAGAAGTCGTTGACCGCGCGGAAGCGGTCGATGTTGAGCAGCAGCAGGGTGGCCGCCTGGCCCGGATTCCGGCTTTGGCGCAGGAGCTGGTCCCGTTCGTAGGCGAAGCGGTTGGGCAGGCCGGTCAGCGGGTCGGTGGCGGCGCTCGTCTCCAGCCGGCGGTGCAGGCGGGCGGTCTGCAGCAGCAGGTAGACGATCAGGCCGATGGCGGTGATGAAGGCGGTGGTGGTGAGCCCGTTGATCAGGCGGATCTCGTCGGCGCGGCCGCGGCTGATGGTGAGGAAGTGCTTCTTGGCGGCGTCGAGGGACTCGCGGGTGGGGGCGGCGAGCGCCCCCTCCAGGGCCTTGCGGTAGGTGGGCAGGTAGCGCAGGAAGACCCGGGCGTGGGCGAGGAACATCTCGTGGAAGCGTTCGCGCTCGGGGTCGTCGAAGTGGTAGCCATCGAGCCGTTTGACGCTCTCGGCGAGCGCCCCGAGGAACGCCTCGTCGAGGCTGCGGTTGGCGATGAAGACCACCGAGGTGACGTGCGAGATGTCGCGCAGGTAGGCGTCGTCGCTCGGCTCGCGACCGAACTGGGTGAGGAAGCGGTGGGCCAGCGTGGGGATGTGGGTGGTGGAGTTCTTGATCAGGGAGTTGACGGTGCCGAAGCGCAGGATCGCCGCCTCCTTGGTGTCGAGGCGCTGGGCGTATTCGTCGAAGTGTTCGCGGGCCGGGGCGAAGGCGGCGTCGGCCAGATAGGGGTCGTCGCGCAGGGTGACCAGCCGTCGGCGCAGGGCGCGGATCTGGCCGTTGATGGCGTCGAAGTCGTAGTAGAGCTGGTGGGCGGCGCGCAGCAGGTGTTCGTCGAGTACCGCCTCCAGCCGTTCCATCTCGCCGATGCTGTCGAGGGTGGCGCGGTGGGCGGCGAGCAGTCCCTCGAGGCGCTGGTTGGTGAGGAAGTAGGTGAGCCCCACGGCGAGCGCCAGGAGGATCGCCAGCGGGATCTTGTAGGCGATCCTCAAGGGGCCTGCTCCGCGCCGAGGATGGCGGGGGTGTCGCCGGTGAGGGTGTGGAGGAAGGCGCTGAGACGGCGGGTCTCCTGTCGGCTCAGGGTGAAGCCGAGGTTGTGGTAAGCCATGGTGGCGAGCGCCTCTTCGAGGGTGGCGCGGCTGCCGTCGTGGAGGTAGGGGGCGGTGAGTTCGATGTTGCGCAGGCTCGGCACCTTGTAGCGGTTGCGGTCGAATTCGTCGCCGGTGCGGGCGTAGAGGTCGCCGCCGGCGGCGACGTCGGTGACCGGGTTGACCGCGCCGAGGTATTGGTAGGAGTTGCCGCCGACGTTGATGCCGTTGTGGCAGGAGACGCAGCCGAGGGACTTGAACAGCAGGTAGCCGGCGGCCTCCTCGGTGGTCAGTTTGCCCTCGCCGCGCAGCCAGCGGTCGAATTTGGCGTTGGGGGTGGTGAGCGCCTTTTCGAATTCGGCGATGGCGTCGGCGGCGTGGTCGAAGGTGATCGGGCCGTCACCGTAGACGGCGGTGAAGCGCGCGCGGTAGTCGTCGTCCTGCTCCAGTCGCCGCGCCACCTCCGCGGCGCTGAGGTCCATCTCCACCGGGTTGTGGATCGGCCCGCCGGCCTGCTCCTGGAGGTCCTTGGCGCGGCCGTTCCAGAACTGACGGAAGTTGAAGTAGGCGTTGTAGACGGTGGGGGCGTTGATGGTGCCGGCACGGCGGTAGACGCCGAGGGAGTGGGCGCGGGGTTCGGCGCCGCCGTGGCTGGGGTTGTGGCAACTGACGCAGGCGACCTTGCCGTCGCTCGACAGCCGCGGGTCGAAGAAGAGGCGCTTGCCCAGCTCGGCCTTGGCGTGGTCGTAGGGGATCGACCGGGGGATCGGTAGAATCGGCTCGTCGGCCAGGACCGGGGGCGCGAGCAGGGCGACGAGCAGTGGCAGCAGACGGGCGGATCGCATCGATGGCGCGGGCAAGCAAGGGCGGTAAAAATTGAGTTTAGTCGCGAAAGGGGGGGAGAGTGAACCTTTTTCTGTGGGAAAGGACGGGGCAATGAGGTGGATGACGTTACTAGGGTTGCTGGTCGCCGGGGCGGTCGTCGCGGCGCCGACGCTGCGTGTGGTGGGGCTGTTCAAGGACCGTGCGGTGGTCATGGTGGACGGCAAGCGGCGCCTGCTGAAGGTGGGTGAGCGCTCCCCGGAGGGGGTGGTGCTGGTCTCCGCCTACAGCGCCGAGGCGGTGCTGGAATGGGAGGGGGAGCGGCGGGTCTACCGCCTCGACGGTCGTGCCGGCGGGGTCTACCGGGAGCGCGAGCAGCCGGAGGTGCGGATCCATGCGCGGGGCGATCACTTCTTCGATACCGGCCGGGTCAACGGGCGGGAGGTGCGTTTCCTGGTGGATACCGGGGCGTCGTCGGTCACCCTCAACGGCGGCGAGGCGCGGCGGTTGGGGCTCGACTACCGCCGGCTCGGCGAGCGGGTCCGGGTCTCCACCGCCTCGCAGAATACGGTCGGCTACCGGATGAAGCTGGATACGGTGGAGCTGGGGGAGATCCGGCTGTCCAACGTCGAGGCGATCGTGCTGGAGGGGGGGCAGCCGGACGTGGCGCTGCTTGGGATGTCGTTCCTCGGCCGGGTGGAGATGGAGCATCGAGGGGCGTTGATGGTATTGCGGGGAAGGTGAGGCATCGTTGACGTTCGGTTTGGCGTCGAATTGGGCAGCGCGCACGCATCCAGGTATCCTTCGCGCTCGAGCGGTTTGCTGATTAATTACTTCTTAACTTCGCGAGCCCCAAGAGAATCAATGGCAGATCAACGCGGATTCTCGCAGATGAATGTTCAATCCAATCTGCGGAAATCTGCGTTGATCTGCGGTTCATTCAGCGGTGCGAGTCGTTACGGGGCGGGAACGAACGGGAGCACGATGGATAACCTGTTGAACGGAGTGGCCCGGGTGGCCGACGGGATCGATGCGCTCAGCGAGTGGAGCGGGCGGGCGGTCTCCTGGCTGACCCTGGGGATGGTGCTGGTCACCTTCGCCATCGTGGTGCTGCGCTACGTCTTCTCTCTGGGCTGGATCGCGATGCAGGAGTCGGTGCTCTACATGCATGCGCTGGTCTTCCTGCTGGGCGCGGCCTTCACCCTCCGGCGCGAGGGGCATGTGCGGGTGGATATCTTCTACCGCAAGCTCGGCCCCGGGGGGCGTGCGGTGGTCGACCTCGCGGGCAGCCTGCTGCTGCTGCTGCCGGTATGCATCTTCCTCTTCTGGGTCTCCTGGGAATACGTCGCCACCTCCTGGGCGCTGAAGGAGGGCTCCCGCGAGGCGGGGGGGCTGCCCGGGGTGTTCCTGTTGAAGAGCGCGATCCTGGTGATGGCCGCGCTGCTGATCCTCCAGGGGCTCTCCCAGGTGCTGCGTTCGCTGCTCACCCTGGCCGGGCGGGAGGGGGCGTGATGGAGGAGTACATGGCCCTCGGGCTGTTCCTCACCGTCTGTCTGTTCCTGCTGGCGGGCTACCCGGTGGCCTTCACCCTGGCCGGCACGGCGCTGGGGTTCGCCTTCCTCGGCGAGTGGAACGGCACCTTCGATCCCTCCTTCCTGGAGCTGCTGCCCAACCGTCTCTACGGCATCATGACCAACGAGACCCTGCTGGCGGTGCCGCTGTTCGTCTTCATGGGGGTGATGCTGGAGCGCTCGAAGGTGGCCGAGAGCCTGCTCGACACCATGGCCGCGCTGTTCGGCCGGCTGCGCGGGGGATTGGGCATCTCAGTCACCGTGGTGGGGATGCTGCTCGCCGCCAGCACCGGCATCGTCGGCGCCACCGTGGTCACCATGGGGCTGCTCTCGCTGCCGACCATGATCAAGCGCGGCTACGATCCGGGGCTCGCCTGCGGCACCATCTGCGCCTCCGGCACCCTCGGCCAGATCATCCCGCCGTCGATCATCCTGGTGCTGCTCGGCGACGTGCTCGGCTCCGCCTACCAGGAGGCGCAGCTGGAGATGGGGATCTTCTCCCCGGAGGCAATCTCGGTGGGCGACCTGTTCGCCGGCGCGCTGCTCCCCGGTCTGCTGCTGGTGGCGTTCTATATCGTCTATCTGCTGATCGTCGCCTGGCTCAAACCGCAGGCCGCCCCGGCGGTGCCGGCCGCCGAGCTGGGGATCGACGAGCACCTGCTGCTGCGGGTGGCCAAGGTGCTGGTGCCGCCGCTGGTGCTGATCGTCGCCGTGCTCGGCTCGATCCTCGGCGGCCTGGCCACCCCTACCGAGGCCGCCTCGGTGGGGGCGGTGGGGGCGATCGTGCTCGCCCTTTCCCAGCGCCAGCTCAACCTCGGGCTGCTGCGCGAGGTGATGCGCGACACCACCCGCATCACCTCCATGGTCTTCCTCATCTTCATCGGCGCCTCGCTCTTCTCCCTGGTGTTCCGCGGCTTCGGCGGCGACGATCAGGTGGCCGACGCCTTGACCGGCCTCCCCGGCGGCACCTTCGCCGCGGTGCTGGCGGTGATGGCGGTGATGTTCTTCCTCGGCTTCGTCCTCGATTTCATCGAGATCACCTTCGTGGTGGTGCCGGTGGTGGGGCCGATCCTGCTCGCCATGGGGCTCGATCCGATCTGGCTCGGGGTGATGATCGCGCTCAACCTGCAGACCTCTTTCCTCACGCCCCCCTTCGGCTTCGCGCTGTTCTACCTGCGCGGCGTCGCCCCGCCGGAGGTGACCACCGGCCAGATCTACCGCGGGGTGATTCCTTTCATCCTGATCCAACTGCTCGGCCTCGGCGCGGTGGCGCTGTGGCCGCAGTTGGCCACCTGGCTGCCGAAGCTGATCTACGATTGATTCTTTCCCCCGCCGGGATCTTTACAGCACAACGTCACCCTGATTAACTCAGGTTACGTTAAATTTCTGTAAGAAACGGTCGAGGTGTCCGATGAAAGCGAAGATGGCGATGGCGGCGGTGTTGCTGGCGGTGGGCGGGGTGGCGAGCGCCGAGGTGACGGTGGATTCGCAGACCCTGGAGATGGTGATCCCCAGCCTCAACTTCGGCGGCGACTACTACTCGGCGAAGCTCAGCTACGCCAACGGCTGCTTCGTCCCCTATGAGATCCTGCCGCTCACCACGTCCAGCGGCGCCACCCGGGTGACGATGACCCACGAGGGTTTCGATTTCTCCACCGGTAACACAGCCCCCGAGTGGGAACAGAGCGACGGCTACATCACCGCCTGGGCCGCCGTTGGTTTCCCCAGCGGTTACGAGTGGGGCAGCGCCTTGTGGTTTACCCCCTACCAATTCGCCAATGCCGCCAACGGCATCTACATCATGGACCTCGGCGAGGTCTCCCTCGACTCGGTGACCACGGTGCCGAGCGACTGGAGCTATGCGGAGGGAATGACCGACAACCCGCTGATCGTCGGTCACGTCTATCTGGTCCACGCCCGCGACGGCTACGCCAAGTTCCAGGTGGTCTCGGTGAGCGACATGACCGGGGTGACCCAGGACGACTTCGATCCCACCGTGTGGAGCGCGGAGATCGATTACGTCTACACCAGCGGCAACAGCTTCTGAGGGGCGGTGAAGGGCCCCGCTCCCCGGGCGGGGCTACGTTTCCAGTTCCCTCATCAGCGAGCCAAGCGCGATCGCCTCGATCCCCGCTTTCAGCGGGTACCGTTCCTCTCCCGGATAGACCACGAACCGCCGTTGGGGCGCGAGGTCGTCAAGGGCGAGCTGGAACCCCTTGGTGAGGCGCGGCGCGAGGTTGCGCTTGATCTCGACCGCCCACAGCTCTCGACGATCCGGTAGCGACAGGATCAGGTCCACCTCCGCGCCGGCGGTGGTGCGATAGAAGCCCGCCTGCGCACCGTTCGGTGCGCGGGCGAGCAGATTCTCTATTACGTATCCCTCCCAACTCGCCCCCGCCACCGGGTGTCCCAGCACCGCCTCACGGTCCCGCAGGTGCAGCAGTGCGTGGACCAGCCCGCTGTCGCGGACGAAGATGCGCGGGGATTTGACCATCCGCTTGCCGACGTTGGAGCCCCACGGCTGAAGGCGTCGCACCAGCAGCAGATCCACCAGCAGATCGAGATAGCGCCCCACCGTCTGACCGCTGACCCCGAGCCCCTGGGCGATGCGTGAGGCGTTGAGCAGTGCGCCCTGTTCGTGGGCCAGCATGGTCCAGAAGCGGCGCAGCGTCTCCGCCGGGATGCGCGGGCCAAGCAGGGGAATGTCGCGCTCCAGGTAGGTGCGGATGAACGCCTCGCGCCACTCCAGGCTGGTGGCGTCGTCCGGCGCGAGCCGGCTGTCGGGGAAGCCGCCGCGACACCAATGGAGTTCGTCGGCGTCCGGCAGATCGGCCAGCTCCAGCGCGTCGAACGGCGTCAGTTCACGGTAGATGATTCTCCCCGCAAGGCTCTCCGATGACTGCTGCAGCAGGTCGATGGAGGCGGAGCCGAGCAGCAGGAAGCGCCCCTGTCGGATGCCTTTGCGCTTTCCGGCGTCGATCAGCCCGCGCAGGGTGGGAAACAGATCGGGCATCCGCTGCACCTCGTCGAGGATCACCAGCTTATCCTCGTGGGCGGAGAGGTAGAGTTCCGGATCGGTCAGCTTGGCCCGATCCGCAGGGGACTCCAGGTCGAGGTAGAGCGCCGGCTGCGTCTCCGCGATCGCCCAGGCGAGCGTCGTCTTGCCGCACTGGCGGGGGCCGAGCAGCGCCACCGCGGGGTGGCGGGTGAGCAGCGAGCGGATGACGGAAAGGTCTCTTCTGGAAATCATCCTTGAAATTTATCCATGGCATGGAAGATTTGCAAGGATGACGGGCTGCCGGGGTGGGTGTCCCGACAAGTACGAGCCTTTACGCTCTGGAAGTAAACGCAGAGAACGCAAAGACGCAGAGAACGCAAAGAAGAAAGAGGGGTTATGGCGACGGAGTCGCCGACCCAATCACTCTTCTCCGCGTTCTCTGCGTCTTTGCGTTCTCTGCGTTATTCGGTGCCCAAACCTAAGGAGGCGCTCTCCAGGGATCGATGACCTCCAGCTCCGGATAATCGAAGTCCCTGACGTTACGGGTGACGATACGCAGTCCGTGGTGGAACGCGGTGGCGGCGAGCAGGCTGTCGATGGTGGGAAGGGGGCGCTCGGCCCGGCCCGTCAGCCTGCCCCAGCGGTCGGCGACGGCGTGGTCCACCGGCAGTAAGCGATCCTCGAACCAGCCGCGGAGGTCGTGTTCGAGCCAGTTGCGCAGGCGCTCCCGGCGGCGGGGATCGGGTGCCCGCTCCACCCCCTTGCGCAGCTCTCCCAGGGTGAGCACGCTGATGTGGAGCGCTCGATCGGGAATCGTGTCGAACCACGCGATCACGGCGGGGCTCGGGTCGCGCTTGACGGTTTCGGAGAGGATGTTGGTGTCGAGGAGATAGCTCAAGAGAGATCGATCTCCCGCGTCGAGCTCTGTTCCCGTTCGAACTCCAGCTCCTCGTCGACCAGCGGTGAGGCACGCATGAACTGGACGAAGCGGGGCTTCTCGCCGCGCAATCGCCGGTACTCCTCCTGGGAGATCACCACCGCGGCCGGCTCGCCGCGCACCGTCACCTGCTGCGGTCCCTCTGTGGCGGCGAGTTTTACCACCTCGCTGAAGTGCGCCTTCGCTTCTTGAAGTTGCCACGTACTCATTTACGACCTCCAACTGGTCAGTCTGGTCAGATTGGAGTGTAGCCGAAATGGGCTGGAGCGGAGTCGCTTCGAGGCCTGCCGGGGGCGTTGGTTTACTTGCGCAGGAAGATGAGGTCCCACACGCCGTGGCCGAGGCGCTGGCCGCGCTGTTCGAACTTGGTCAGCGGGCGGTGTTCGGGGCGGGGTGCGTAGGCGCCTTCGCCGAAGGCGTTCTCGAAGCTCTCCGAGGCGCTCATCACCTCCATCATCTGCTCGGCGTAATGCGCCCAGTCGGTGGCCATGTGGAAGGTGCCGCCGGGGTGGAGCTTGCGGGCGATCAGCTCGACGAAGGGGGGCTGGAGGATGCGCCGTTTCCGGTGGCGCTTCTTGTGCCAGGGGTCGGGGAAGAAGAGCTGCACGCCGTCGAGCGCGCCGTCGGCGATGTGCTGTTCCAGGATCACCACCGCGTCCTCGCTCATCGCGCGGACGTGGCCGAGGCCGCGCTCCTCCACCACCCGCAGCAGGTGGCCGACGCCGGGGCGGTGGACCTCGATGCCGAGGTAGTTGCGCGCCGGGTCGTCGGCGGCCATCTCGGCCAGCGACTCACCGTTGCCGAAGCCGATCTCCACCACCGTCGGGGCGTCGCGGCCGAAGGCCGCGGCGAGGTCGATCATCCCCTTCTCGGGCAGGTCGATACCGAACTGTGCCCACAGCTCGTCGAAGGCGCGCTTCTGACCATCGGTCATGCGTCCTTCGCGCCGCACGAAACTCCGGATTCGGCGGTGGTGTTCTTCGTTCATTTTTACGCTCTGGAAGGGAGCGCGGAGAACGCAAAGACGCAGAGAGCGCAAAGAAGAAGAGGGCTATGGCGACGAAGTCGCCGCTTCAATCACTCTTCTCCGCGTTCTCTGCATCTTTGCGTTCTCCGCGTTATCGGTGCCCAAGCCTAAAAGAACATCCCGTCAAGGGGCGACGAGGCGCTGGCGAAGCGCTTTTTCGGGATGCGTCCGGCGAGGAACGCCTCGCGGCCGGCCTCGATCGCCTTCTTCATCGCCGAGGCCATCAGCACCGGGTTCTTCGCCCCGGCGATGGCGGTGTTCATCAGCACGCCGTCGCAGCCCAGCTCCATCGCCAGCGCCGCGTCCGAGGCGGTGCCGACGCCGGCATCCACCAGGATCGGGACCTTGGCGTTCTCGACGATGGTGAGGATGTTGTAGGGGTTGCGGATGCCCAGCCCCGACCCGATCGGCGCGGCCAGCGGCATCACCGCGACGCAGCCCATCTCCTCGAAGGTCTTGGCCAGGATCGGGTCCTCGTTGGTGTAGACCATCACCTTGAAGCCGTCCTTGATCAGCTCCTCGGCCGCCTTCAGGGTCTGGATGATGTCGGGGAACAGGGTGACCTGGTCGCCGAGCACCTCCAGCTTGACCAGGTCGTGGCCGTCGAGCAGCTCGCGGGCGAGCTTGCAGGTACGCACCGCGTCCTCGGCGGTGTAGCAGCCGGCGGTGTTGGGTAGGATGGTGTACTTCTCCGGCGGCAGGGCGTCGAGCAGGTTGGGCTCGTCGGGGTTCTGGCCGATGTTGGAGCGGCGGATCGCCACGGTGACGATCTCGGCGCCGGCCGCCTCGGTGGCCCGCCGGGTCTCCTCCAGGTCCTTGTACTTGCCGGTGCCGGTCAGGAGCCGCGAACGGTACTCCTTGCCGGCGATGATCAGGGGGGTGTCGGATGCGGTGCTGGACATATCGATAAAACCTGTTGCGCTGTCGGTTGCCAGTAACCTCGACGGAGGTTCCCAAGCGGTTGCAAACAAAATTTCGGGGGAGACGTCAGCCGCCCCCGATGGCGTGGACGATCTCCACCTGGTCGCCGTCGTTCAGGGCGTGGCTCTCGAAGGTGCTGCGCGGGACGATCTCGCGGTTCACCTCCATGGCGATGCGTCGGCCGGCGAGGCCGAGCTCCTCGACCAGGGCGGCGGCGGTGGTGCCGTCGGCGACGGTGCGCGCTTCGCCGTTGAGGGTGATGATCATGGCGTGGGCTTCGGGTTGGCTGGAAAGGGGGCAATTTTACACCAAATCGGGGTTTCCGGCGGGGCGGCGGGCGGGGTGATTGACGAACGGGGGGCTACGGTGCGATTATTCGCCGCTCGTAGGCGGGTGTAGTTCAATGGTAGAACTTCAGCTTCCCAAGCTGACTACGTGGGTTCGATTCCCATCACCCGCTCCAGACATGCAAAAGGCCCGGCTAGCGCCGGGCCTTTTGCATGTCTGGAGCATGGGGGAACGCTCGAGTCACCCCTGCGCGTTGGTGGACGGGTGGCCGGCGGCTGCGCGAAGGAGCGCGCTCCTGATCGTCCAGCGTAGGGTCAGGCCGATGATCGCCAGCGAGATCAGTAGCCAGACGGCACCCCACATCATCGTCGTTCCTCCGATCTCTTCGGCCATCATGTAGGCGTCGGAGTGCAGGTGGCTGCGCTGGATGGTGTCGCTGAAGATGTCGAGCGGTACGTACATCATGGTGGTGAGGCCGATCACCCGGAGGACGAAATCGTTGATGCCGTCGCTGAGGTAACGCGCCATGGCGAGGAGTGCGGCGGCGGTGGCGAGGCTGAACCCGAGGCCGAACAGGTTGCGTACGAACAGTAGCGCAACCACGATCATCATCACGCCGAGCACCGCCGTCGTGACCCGGTCTTGGCGGGTTTGGACGGTGATCGCGTAGAGGGCCGCGCCGATCAGCAGCGAGCCGCAGTATCCGGCGCTGAGGGTGATGAATCGGTTGCCGCCGAGGCTGATCACATGCCCCCCCTGCATCTGGTTGACGACCATCTGCTGCACCGTTCCTCCGGTGGCTACCGTGGCGACGGCGTGGGAGAGTTCATGGAACCAGACCACCAGCAGTTTGAGCGGGTAGACGACCGGAGTGTCCCAGGCGGCGAGCACGGCGAGCACCACCAGCGCCAGATAGACGATATGCAGAGCCGGACGGTTTTCCAGCGATGTCATGGGGTGAACCAGCGTTGTTGGATGGTCTGATGGAGGCCGGATTGTTGGAGGTGGAGCAGGGCGCGGTCGATGCGTTCGCGCAGGGGGCTGGCGGCGGGAAGGGCGAACGCGTAGTAGTGGGGGCGAAAGAGCGGGCCGACGGCGATCGCCTGGTCGCGATGGCGCTGGACGAAGCGCTCGACGGAGGGGGCGTCGAAAAGCACCAGTTGGACGCGGCCGGCGAGCAGGGCCCCGTAGGCATCGTCAATCTTTTCGAAGGTGTCGGCCTGGATGCCGCGCTCCTTGAGGAAGCCGTCGGCGGAGGTGTTCGCCTTGGTGGCGATCCGGTAGCGATTGAGGTCGAGCACCGAGTCGACCGGGTTGCTGGCGCGATCCGCAAGGGCGTCGGCGGCGAACTGGCCGAAGATCACGCCGAAGGTGGTGACGCCGGTGAGGATCACCAGCGCGGCGCTGATCCGACCCAACCAGCGGCGCGGGGCGATGTCGCCGTACCCCACCGTGGACATGGTGACAATGGAAAACCAGATCGATTCGAAAATCCCGGGGAAATATCGGTCACTGATGGCGTTTCGTCCCCGCTCGCTCCACCACATCAGGTGGGAGAAGACGAAAAGCGAAATGAGTAGGGCGATCACCATCTTGCGGCTTTTCTCGCTGAAGCGGGGCAGCGTGCCGTTGTCGAGCAGGGTGACGGCGCGGAAGCCCGCATTCATCACCGGCACCGAGAAATCCATCTGTTCCTCGCGTTCCGGGGTCAGGCTGATGCAGCCGATGGCGACGTCGGCGTCTCCCGAACGTGCCGCCGCCAATTTGTCGTTGAACGAAAGGACGGCGTAGCGATACTCCACCCGCAACTCGTGCGCGACCGCGTGCCACAGGTCGGCGGAGAATCCGCTGATCTGCCCGCCCTCGGCGTCGATGCAGGGCGGCAGTTGGCTGACGGCCACCGTCAGCCGTTCGGCGGCGGTTGCCGGCAGGCTCAGCGTCCACGCCACAAGCAGGACCCAGAGGCTCTTCATTACAGCCGATCCGGAAGCGTGGATGGGGCGTTGCCGGCGGACGGTCGGGGTGGAGCGCACTCCGGGCGCGGACCCGGAGCCGGCTGCTGCGGTGTGGTTCTCCCGTGGTCGCCGAACAGCTCCAGCTTGATCACCAGCCAAATCACCGCTACACCGGCCAACAGCACGAGTGCCATCAGGGTGTAGCGGACGATTTCGAAAAGGGCGAGGGCCGCGGCCACGGCGGCAATCCCCCAGAGGATCCGTTTCATCGTGGGTTCTCCAAGGCGCGAGCGATCTCCGCGGATGCGTCGGCAACGCTGCCCCTTACAGCCGATCGGGGAGATCGCGCGTCGGTGTCGGCGCTTCGTCGGCAACGCCGGAGAGGATCGCCGCCACATCGTTGTCCTGGAAGGTCGGATCCGGGTTGTCCTTGGCATCGGTGAGTAGCTCCGTGCGGCGTTTGGCGGCGTTGGCGCGCTTGGTCGCCTCATCGGCTGCCTGGGCCATTGCCTGGGAGGCGATGCCGCCGCTGTTGGCGCCCTTGCGGATGCCGACGAGCCGCTCCTGGTGGGCGGCGCGCAGGTTGGCGCGCTCCTCGGCGCGTTTGGCCCGCTCCAGTTCCGCCTTGGCCTTGGAAAGGTTGCTCTCCAGGGATTTGATGGTGGTCGCCATCTCCCGTTGGATCGCCTCCACCTCGTCGAGGTCCTGTTTGGCGAGCTCCGCCTCTTCGATCTCCCGCTTGGCGTCGTCAAGCAGCGCCGCGGCCTCTCCCCGTAGCTTGTCGGCGGCCGTCTGGAATTTGAGGGCCTTTTCGGGGTTGGCTTCGGCGGCCGTCTCCAGGGCGCGGATCTGGTCCATCTTTCGGTTGTAGGCCTGGCGTGCCGCTTCGGCCTCTTTCGCCTCCTTGTTGTAGGTGGAGCGGTACTCCTCCACCTCGACGGAAAACTTCTCGAATTTTTCGCGCTCGGCGCGGATTTCGGCCTCGCTCATGCCGGCGGGATCGAGTTTTACCATTCCGGCCAGCAGGGCGTCGCCGGCTTGGGCCAGCTTGCCCTCGCCGTAGTTTTTCCAGAATGCGAATCTCTCGAACATGGGATCGGTCTCCTTCGAATGGGCAGTCGATTGGGGTGGTGTTGCCTTCAGATTGCGTCGGGCAGGGTGAGGTCCGCCGGGGCCAACGGTAGGCCGACCCACACCCGGCAGCGGAATCCCTCTTCATCCCGCTCCACCGTGGGCATCAGGAACTCATCCACCGGGTCGCTCAATCCTTCGACGTTGCGTGCGTAAAGCATGGTGCCGAGGTGTTCAACCTCCAGGGCGTGTTCTCCGTAGGGGTCGAGCACGATCCGTTCATCGAACTCGGCCGCGGGGATCCGGTAGTCGCCTTCGGGCATCCAGGCCCGGCCGTAGGCGTGGTCGTCGGGGGTGTGGAACTCCGGGGCGCCGATGATGCCGTCTTCCGCGCCGATCCAAAACTCGACCGTGTGGACCTCGTCGCCATCGGGCGGGAGTTCGTCGCGTCCGACGAAATAGAGCGGGATCTCGTCCTGCTCGCGGAATAGATAGTACTCGGCGACGTCGTGGCCGTTCTCTTCCATCACCACCATCAGCATCGAATCCCGCTCGGCGTGGTCCCGCCCCTTGAGATAGAGGCGGTAGGTTTCCATCCCTCCGAACTCCACTTTGCTGTAGGCGCCCACCAGGGACTCCTCCCCGGGGTATTCGACCGCGCATGTCTCTCCGGCGAGGAGGAAGGGGGCCTCATTGACGATGATCCTTGAGCCGAGGCGCAACCCGGCAGGCAGGTCGCCGTCGATTCGTGGCTTGGGACCGTCATCGCGGTGAGAGAAGCGCGCCTTCAGCGCGTCCACCTTCATTCCGAGATAGACCTTCATCGACATCGTCGACAATCTCCGTCGGGTGTTGGACCGTACCGCCCCGCCTCGTGCGGGACGAGGTCCATGGGTGAGCGCTCAGTGCTCCTTGATCAACCTGTCGATTTCGCCGGTCGAGGCGAGTGTTGCGCTGAGCAGCGACTCGTAGGCCTGCGGATCCTTCTTGCTCCAGGTCAGGCTGGAGATCATGTCCACCGGTACGATGAGGGTCTCGACCGATGAGAACAGGCCGTCCTGAATATGCTCGTACTGGTTTCCGGGAATATCGGCGAAGTGGTAGACCTCTTCCCCGGACTGATCCACGTAGCCTTTGAAAAGCGCGCCGGAGCGGTACTTCTTGTCGTTGAAATCCCAGTCGTTGACCGGTATCAATACCAGTCGTTCACCTTGTGCGTCGGCCTTTTTCAGCAGCTCGGTGTTGAGCGATGCGACGAACAGCATGCAGTCGGCTTGGCCGAGGGCGACCTTGTCGAGTGCGGTGGCTCCTCCGACCGGTTCGGTCCGGACTCTCGCGTAGCTGTCGTCCATCGTCACGAAGTCGCTCCAGGCGAGTTCGGAGCCGGAGCCGGGAGCGCCGGTCAGCAGGGTCTTGCCGATCAGGTCTCCGACGCTATCCACGTCGCTCTTTCGGTTGCAGATCATGTGGGCGTATTCCCGCGCCGGAGTGCCGATCCGCTCGAAATCGAAGTGTCCCTCCGGGTGGCGTCCGGCGTAGGCGAGAAAGGCACTGCGCTGAACGTAGGCGCCATCGCACTCTCCGCTCTCCATCTTCGCGAGGTTCTCCATCGAGCCGGCGGTTTCGACGACGTCGACCGCCAAATGGTGTTGTGCCTTTCTGCGCAGGATCTCGCCGAACCGGTAGTAGTTGCCGTCGTGGCCGGCCGTGCACAGGCGATAGACCGGCTTGATGCTGTCCACGACGTCCGGGCTCATCACCATCTCCGGCTGGATGTCCCGGGGGAGGTACGAGGGATCGACCGGAGTTCCTTGCATGGTGGCGACCCGGTTTTCCAGTGCGTCGAGTTGGGTGCGCAGCTCGGCATCGCGCTCCGCCTCCTCACGCATCTCCCGGCGCCACTCCCGCATGCCCGGTTCGTCCCAGTGGTGGTAGGCGAAGCTGGAGTAGCCGGAGTTGCCGGCGTGGCTGAGCATGTAGCCGAGGAACATCCCGTCGTATATGCCGTAACTGGGCGCCCCGCCGAAAACGTAGCGCGGGGTGTTCCAGCCGTGGTAGAGGCGGGTGCGCCGATCCCAGTAGTCGTCGCTTCCGGCGTAGACGCGGCGCGAGGCGTTGCGGTAGATCGGTGATTGGGCCGCCTCTTCGGGCGGGGCGGCGGCGGGATCTGCCTTCCCTTTGAACTTGGTTTTGTACTTCTCCCGGTACTTGGCATAGGCCTCTTTCTGTCGCTTGTTGCTGAAGTGCTTGGTGGCACCGGAGGCGAGGCGGGTGGTCTTCGCGGTCGAACTCGCCTTGGCTCCTACTGAGCCGGCGCTATTGCCCGGCTTTTGTGGCGCGGCCTTGGTGCCCGCGTAGCCGGAGCGGGTGGTCTCCGTTGCCTTGGCGGTGGCCTGTTTGCTGCCGTAGCTCGACTTTGATGCGGGGGCTGGAGGTGAAGGCTTGGTTGGCGACGCTATTTTGGTGGTCTTGGCGGTACTGGCGTTCGTGGCCGGTTTCGTACTTTTTGTCGCAGTGGGTGAGGTGGCGGGTTTTCCGCTGCCATAGCCCGATTTCGTCGAGTAGGTGGTCTTGCTTGCCGAGTATCTGCTCGGCTTGGCTGCATCCCATTTGGGGCGGGAGTAGCTCTTGCTGCTTTTGAAACTGAAAGAGGAGGAGGATCGGGAACTGCTCGAATATTTTTTGGCATCGGCCTGATGGATCGGGAGGACGGTGATGCTGAACGCGACAAGGGCCGCTATCAGGAGGCGGTTCATGGGGATCTCCTTGTAGAGGACGTGTCGTGGTTCGCCGCGTAGGCAGGACACGCTTTCGTCAGATGGGTCAACGGGGGAGGGGGAGTCCATTGTTTTGTCGATTCGCGCATAGTGTAGCGTCATCGTGACGGGCGGTGTCAATGCGTCCCGGTGCAGCGGAGGAGTCGCGTAAATAACGGGTTTTCCGGGCGTCAACGACGGGTCTGTTCCGCCGGGTCGAGATGAGGGGGGGAGACGCGGCGTTATGGCAAGTGACGAGCCGGGTGTGCTCAGATGCTCCGCCGGTAGGGTGTTGGAGGGGATGGATTCCCGGTTCGCTACAGGTGTTCGTCGATGCGGATGCCTATCTCGTATTGGTTGCCCTCGACTGTGCTGACGCGCAGTACTTTCCCTCGCGCCCGCAACGGGGGGACAAGGCTGTCCTTGCTACCCATGCTCACTTCCACCTTCGCCCCCACAGGGGCTCCTTGTTCGCTCAGGAAGAGCATGCCGATGGCGCTCAGATCCTTGGCGATTCCGTGGCAGGCCTGATCGCTTCCTTCAATCCGGAAGGTCATCGGGCTGTCGACGGTCATGCGGAAGAAGTTGCGCTTCTCATCGTATTCGTGCGACATCGGCACACCCCACCTGTAGTGTTGCGGACTGCAGGAGGCTACTGAATGTTGGGTGGGGTTGTCTAGCCCTGCCTCTTACCCACAAATCGGC
>NZ_BAAHXB010000066.1:0-31507 GCF_054657215.1 Endothiovibrio diazotrophicus | reverse complement strand
ACCGATTTGTGGGTAAAGGGCAGGGCTTGCTGGCTAGAAGAAGCCGAGCTTCTCTTCGTGGTAGCTCACCAGCAGGTTCTTGGTCTGCTGGTAGTGGTCGAGCATCATCTTGTGGGTCTCGCGACCGATGCCCGACTCCTTGTAGCCGCCGAAGGCGGAGTGCGCCGGGTAGGCGTGGTAGCAGTTGGTCCACACCCGGCCCGCCTTGATCGCCCGGCCGACCCGGTAGGCGACGTTGCCGTTGCGGCTCCAGACGCCCGCGCCGAGGCCGTAGAGGGTGTCGTTGGCGATCTCCAGCGCCTCGTCCTCGTCCTTGAAGGTGGTGACCGCGAGCACCGGGCCGAAGATCTCCTCCTGGAAGATGCGCATCCGGTTGTGGCCCTTGAACAGGGTCGGTTGCGCGTAGTAGCCCCCCTCCAGCTCGCCGCCGAGCTGCGCGGCGGCCCCGCCGATCAGGCACTCGGCGCCCTCTTCGCGGCCGAGCTCCATGTAGGAGAGGATTTTGGTCAGCTGCTCCCTGGAGGCCTGGGCGCCCATCATCGTCTCGGTGTCGAGCGGGTCGCCCTGCTTGATCGCGGCGACGCGGGCCAGCACCCGCTCCATGAAGGGCTCGTAGATCGATTCGTGGATCAGCGCGCGGCTCGGGCAGGTGCACACCTCGCCCTGGTTGAAGGCGAACAGCACCAGCCCTTCGATCGCCTTGTCGAGGAAGGCGTCGTCGTGGTCCATGACGTCGGCGAAGAAGAGGTTGGGCGATTTGCCGCCCAGCTCCAGGGTCGCCGGGATCAGGCTGTTGGCGGCGGCCTGGGCGATCACCCGGCCGGTGGTGGTGGAGCCGGTGAAGGCGATTTTGGCGATGCGCGTGCTGGTGGCCAGCGGCATGCCCGCCTCGCGGCCGTAGCCGTTGACCACGTTGAGCACGCCCGGCGGCAGCAGGTCGGCGATCAGCTCGACCAGGATGAGGATCGAGACCGGGGTCGACTCGGCGGGCTTGAGCACCACGCAGTTGCCGGCGCCGAGCGCCGGGGCGAGCTTCCAGGCGGCCATCAGCAGCGGGAAGTTCCACGGGATGATCTGGCCGACCACGCCGAGCGGTTCGTGGAAGTGGTAGGCGACGGTGGTCTCGTCGAGTTCGCTGATGCCGCCCTCCTGGGCGCGCAGGGCGCCGGCGAAGTAGCGGAAGTGGTCGCAGGCGAGCGGCACGTCGGCGGCCAGCGTCTCGCGGATCGGCTTGCCGTTGTCGACCGTCTCGGCGTAGGCGAGCAGCTCCAGATTGCTTTCGATGCGATCGGCGATCTTCAGCAGCAGGTTGGCGCGCTCGGTAACCGAGGTCTTGCCCCAGGCATCCGCCGCGGCGTGGGCGGCGTCGAGCGCCAGCTCGATGTCCTCCGCGGTGGAGCGGGCCGCACGGGTGTAGACCCGGCCGGTGCCGGGGGAGACCACGTCCATGTATTCGCCTTTGCTCGGGGCGACCCATTGTCCTCCGATGAAGTTGTCGTAGTGATCGTGGTAGCGAACCTTGGCGTCGGCGCTGCCGGGGGCTCCATAAATCATGCTGCGTTACCTCGTTCTGGGTGATGTTTTTCCGTCGTGCCGGTCCCGCGTTCGCCACGGTTCCGTGGAGGGGAGGGGTCTCAACTTGCGTGCCAGCCCGAGGGCTGGCGGAAATGGACGGTTTTTCAACGTGTTGGAAATCGTCGTGGGAGCGGTGGTACGGCCGGTTACGTCACCGTTTTCAACACCTGTCACAATCTGGAACAGTTGAGTGCCCGGCGCGGGGGAAGCGGTTGCGCGTCTGCCGGGAGGTCTTCGATACTGGGCGTCGAACGGGCGTTTCCGCCTGTCGAGGAGGAGTGCGGGATGAGTTCCACGGCGGTGAGCACGGCGCTGCGCAAGGCGCGGATGCGGCTGATCGAGCACGGCGAGTGTTCCCCCGGCACGGTCGACGAGCGGATCGCCCGTTCGTGGCGGCGCAGCCTCGCCGCGGGGCTGTCGCCGACCGGCCGGCTGAGCGGCCTCGACGCGCTCGGCGGGCAACCCCTGCGCCGCTTGCTGGCGCGCAACCACGATCTGCTCGCCCATGCCCGTCCGGTGATGGAGTACCTTCACGGCCAACTGCGCGAGAGCCACAGCATGATCATCCTCGCCGATCGGCAGGCGACGTTGATGCAGGCGCTGGGCGATTGCGATTTCCTCACCAAGGCGGAGCGGGTGGCGCTGTCGGTGGGGGCCTCGTGGCAGGAGTGTTTTCGTGGCACCAATGCCATCGGTACCTCGCTGGCCGAGGCGCAGAGCGTCGAGATCAACGGCGCCGAGCACTTCCTCGAACGCAACGGCTTCCTCACCTGCGCGGCGGCGCCGATCATGGCGGCGGACGGTAGCCTGCTGGGGGTGATCGACGTCTCCGGCGATCAACGCAACCGCCATCCGCACACCCTCGGGCTGGTCGGCATGGCGGCGCGGATGATCGAGAACCGTCTGCTGATCGCCGATCCTCGCCACGCCTTCCGCCTTCGCCTGCACGCCTATCCGGAGGGGATCGGTTCGGTGGCCGAGGGGATCGTTGCGCTGTCGGGGGAGGGGGAGATCGTCGGTGCCAACCGCGCCGGGCTGGCGATGCTCGGGTTGGGACCGCTGGATCTGGGAGGGACCCCCCTGCGGCGGGTGATCGACGCGCGGCTGGGGGAGTTGCTGGCGCGCCACCGCCGCCAGCCGCGGCAGCCGCTGGCGATCCGTCGGCGCGACGGTTCGCCGCTGTTTGCGCGGCTGGAGTTGGAGCGCACGGTGGTGGTGAGCGCCGCGAGTGCGCCGCCCCGGCCGCCCGCGGATGCGCTGGCCGCCCTCGACACCGGGGATGCCGCCTGGCGTGCCGCCGCGGACAAGGCGCGGCGGGTGGTCGGCAAGCCGATCCCGCTGCTGATCCTCGGCGAGTCGGGGGTCGGCAAGGAGCTGTTCGCCCGCGCGGTGCATGACAGCGGTCCGCGCCGTGACGGTCCGTTCGTCGCCATCAACTGCGCCGCCCTGCCGGAGAACCTGATCGAGGCGGAGCTGTTCGGCTACAGCGCGGGTGCCTTCACCGGGGCGCGGCGGGAGGGGTGCCGGGGGCGCCTGCGCGAGGCCCACGGCGGCACCCTGTTCCTCGACGAGATCGGCGATATGCCGTTGGCGCTGCAGGGCCGTCTGCTGCGTGTGTTGCAGGAGCGGCAGGTGGTGCCGTTGGGTGGCGGCAAGGCGGTGGATGTCGATTTCGCGCTGGTTTGCGCCACCCACCGCAAGCTGCGCGAGGCGGTCGATTGCGGCGCCTTTCGCGGTGATCTCTACTACCGGATCGCCGGGCTCACGCTACGGCTGCCGGCGCTGCGCGAGCGCGGTGATCTGCCGGCGCTGAGCGAACGGCTGCTTGAGGAGATCTCGCCGGAACGCGAGGTGACCCTCTCCCCCGAGGTGATGGCGCGGTTCGCGCGCTACCGCTGGCCGGGCAACCTGCGCCAGTACGCCAACGTGTTGCGCACCGCCTGCGCGATGCTGGAGGAGGGCGAGGGGTGTATCGAGTGGCGTCACCTGGACGAGGCACTGGTCGAGGAGTTGACCGAGCTGCCGTCGGTTCCCGCCGCGGAGGAGGAGGAGGTCCCGCGCAACCTCCACGAACTCTCCATGGCGGCGATCCGGCGCACCCTGGAAGCGTGCCGCGGCAACGTCTCGCAGGCGGCGCGGCAGCTCGGCATCAGCCGGCAGACGCTATACCGCAAGTTGAAGCGCGGATGAGCCGCGATTTCACCGAAGGATACGTAGGGTGGGAAGAGCGCAGCGAAACCCACCGTGACGCCGTTGAATGATCCGCCATACGCGCGATGGGGGGCGCGTCCCCGTCCTGCGTCCGGTGCCAACGTGGAGGGCGCCTTGGTAGCCCAGTGGCACAAGGCGGATTCGCTTTGGTGGCGTGTCATCACGATTACCTAACGTCGATAGGTCGCTTCGTAGGTCGGCGCTACCGCGCCGACGCGAACGAAGGCAGCGGGTTTGCGGCCACGATGACCGTTCCGAATGGAGCGCTCCATTCGGAAGGTTTGGCGGAGTGGTGAAAGGGGGGTGCCTCCGTTCGCGTCGGCGCGGTAGCGCCGACCTACGGGGAGTTCAATCCGCGTTTCAGTTCGGTCCGAGGGCGATGCGGTAGCAGGTCTCCAGCTCCTCCGCGACCATCTCCACCACCTGCCGGTCCAGCTTCCCTTCGTCCACCGATTGCTTGAGGATCGCCAGTGCCTCTTCCGCCGGCAGGGAGGCGCGGTAGGGGCGGTTCTGCGCCAGCGCCTGGAAGATGTCGGCCACCGCGATGATCCGGTGCTCCAGTTGCAGCGCGTCGCCGCCGGCGTGGAACGGATAGCCGGTGCCGAGCAGGTTCTCGTGGTGCAGCGCGGCCCACGAGGGCAGCGGGGTGTCGGGGAAGGCCTCGTTGAGGATCTGGAAGGTGTCGTAGCTGTGGCTGATCATGGTCGCCCGTTCGGTGTCGCTGAGGGCGGCCGGTTTCTCCAGCAGTTCGTCGGGGACGCGCAGCTTGCCGAGGTCGTGGAGCAGGCCGGCGATCTCGATCAGCTCCCGTGTCTCCTCGTCGCGGCCGGCGCGCGCGGCGAGGTGGCGGGCGAGGCGGGCGACGCCGCTGGAGTGTTCGGCGGTGAACGGGCTCTTGGCGTCCACCACCCGGGCGAACAGGCGGGCGATGGCGTGCAACTGGTCGACGCCGATGGAGCTGCCGCGGGTGCGCAGTGGGTGCTCCTGCAGGCGCAGGTCGATGAACGAGGGGTCGAGGGCGAGCCAGAACGATTCCCGCGGTCCCAGTTCGTTGAACGCCGCCATCAGCTCCGGGGAGAACAGGATGTTGGCGTACTCGCCGATCTTCTCCACCACCTGCTGCTTGTGTAGCAGCACTTGGTGGTGGGCGTGGCCGGCGTCGGTGGCGACGGCGTAGAGCACGTCGATGCGGTCGGTGAGGAAGATCAGGTTGGCGTGGAGGCGTACCGCGGGGGGCAGCTCGGCGGCGGCCAGCTCCTGCCACGGCGTGTGGTGCCAACGGATGGTCTCCGCCAGGTGGGCCAGCGGCGGGCAGGCGGCGAGGTAGTCGTGGCCGCGCCGGCAGTGGGAGTCGGCACCGTCCCACACCATATGGTCGACCAGATTCTTGTGTTCACGGGTGGCGGAGACGCCGCAGTCGTGGAGCATGCCGGCGTGGAGCAGGCGGCGGCGGGTGTCGTCGTCCCAGCCCAGCTGGTCGGCGATCATGTCGCTCATCAGCGCCACCCGCTTGCCGTGGTGGATCTCGTCGACGCCGACGAAGTCGAGGGCGGTGGCCAGCGCGACGATGGTGGAGTGGAGGTCGATGTGGAACGCCATGCTCTCTCCCTCGGGCGGATACGCCCCATACCGGTGGAATAGTCCAGATCGGACGGTTGCGCCAAGGGAAATGATTCCTTCTTCCGGGTGTGGTATTGAGGAGGCAGACGGGACCCGCGGAGGAGATTGACAGTGGCAGACGACTCGATGGCATCGGAGAACACCCTGGCGCGCCTGCGCGTGGCCGCCGACATGCAGTATTTCCCCGCGCTCGACGCCTTCGTGCGGCGGATGGCCGAGGTGGCGGGGTTCGACGCCGCGGCGGTGGACCGGCTGGGGCTGATCGTCGAGGAGGCGGTCGGCAACGTGGTCCACCACGCCTTCCTCCCCGGCGAGCCGGGCGAGCTGGAGCTGCTGCTGCTGGAGCGCCCCGGCCAGTGGGTGGTGGCGGTGGAGGACCAGGGGCTGCCGTTCGATCCCGAGGTGTTCCGCCGGATGAAGGCGGGCGAGCCGGAGCACGGGGTGGGGATGCGGCTGATGCGCGCCTTCGCCGACGAGCTGCGCTTCGTCAACCTGGGCAAGGGCGGCAAGCGGGTGGAGCTGGTCAAGAACCTGCCGCTGCGCGGGGTCGACGACTACCTGAGCGAGGCCGAGCGGGCGGCCGCGCCGCTGGTCGAGCAGTCGGTGGCGCGGCTCGACACCCCGGTGGAGCTGCGGCCGATGCGCGCCGTCGATGCGGTCAATCTCGCCCGGCTGGTCTACCGGGTCTACGGCTACTCCTATGCCGGGGAGTTCATCTACTACCCGGAGCGGATCCGCGAGCGGCTGGCCTCGGGGATCACCCTGTCGTGGGTGGCGGTCACCCCGGAGGGGGAGATCGTCGGCCACGTCGGGCTCAACCTGGAGTTCCCGCAGGCGCCGGTGGGGGAGGTGGCGCAGGTGGTGGTGGACCCCCGTTTCCGCGGGCGCAAGCTGTTCGAGCGGCTGCAGCGCGAGCTGCTCGATTTCGTCGCCGCACGCGGGATGTACGGGGCGTTCAGCGAGGCGGTGACCGTCCACCCCTTCACCCAGAAGGGCAACCTCGCCCTCGGCGCCCATGAGATCGGCCTGATGTTCGGCTACAGCCCGAGCACCACCCGCTTCCGCGGCATCGAGGAGCATCAGCGCCAGCGGCAGAGCGCGATGCTGATGTACCGGCCGATCAATCCGGCGCCCCGGCGGGTGCTCTACCCACCGTTCCATCACGAGGGAGTGCTGCGCCGGATCATCGAGATCAACGGCCTGGATCGCCAACTGGTCGGCGCGGCGAGCCGCTGGGAGGTGCCGTCGCTGCCCGGTCACTCGACGGTGGAGGTGCGCGCCCAGCCGGAGTGGGGGCACGGTTCGATCACCGTGCTGCAGTTCGGCGAGGACCTGCTGCCACTGGTGCGCATGCGGCTGCGTGAGCTCTGTCTCAACGGCATCGAGGCGATCTTCCTCGACCTGCCGCTGGAGGACCCCGCCACCGCGGTGCACTGCGCGATGTTGGAGTCGCTCGGGTTCTTCTTCTCCGGGCTGGTGCCGGAGCTGGGGGCGACCGGCGACGTGCTGCGCCTGCAGTACCTCAACAACGTGGCGATCGACCCGACGCGGCTGCAGGTGGCCTCGGAGTTCGGCCGGGAGCTGCTGGAGTACGTCGCCTCGCAGATGACCCAGGGGTTGGAGCTGTGAGTCAGCCGGTCGGACCGTCGATCACGCGTTCGGCAGCCTCGGCAAGGACCCCCGACCGGCTGAGGTGGTGGCTCCTGGCGTAGTCGTCGATGCGCTTCACCAGGCGTTCCGGGAGCCGGACTTCGATGGGAATCCCATCGGTCTCGTTTTCTGTCGCGCCGATCTCCACCATCAACCACACGCCGTCCGAATAGCCGGGATCGCGAGCCAGCACCTCCAGCGGGGTTGGTGGTGGGAGGGCCTGCTCCTCCCCGTCGAAATAGAGTTCGACGGCGTCCTGAATTTTGGCCGGGAGATCCTGCCAGTCGTCGGCGGCGGAAAAGCATCCGGGCAGATCCGGAATGGTTACGCCGTGGGCGTGCCGGTCGTCGCCGAGGTGGACGTATACGGGATACAGCATGATTTACCTCCACTCCCAGCCCGCTTGGCGGTAGATATTGTGCAGCGTCCCGACGGCGATGTCTTTGCGCGGATGGGGCAGTACGACATGACCCGGGCGATCGGGATGCTTGAACTTGCGGTGATCGCCCTTGCCGCCGACCTCGACCCTCCCCTCCGCCTTCAGACGCTTGATGACCGCGGCGCTGGTCATGTGTCCGCATGATGCGTTCGCCGCCGAGCCGAAAGCAAGCGCGTCGAGCGTCGCGGGTCGGTGGGCACCACCATTTCCGCTCCAGTCTGATAATCTATCAGAATTTTCCTACAGCTCCGGTGGCCGAGGATGTGGCCGTCACTTTGCACGTTCCGGCAATGGGGACGATGATTTGGGAGGGCATCCCGGCGCGGCCTCGCCGTCGGGGGGAGCGGTTTCATGGCAGCGCACAACATCGAGCGGCTCAAGCGCTCCGTCTTCATCCGGACCCTGGTCGCGCTGACCACGGTCGGGGTGCTGCTGGCGGCGGCGATCATGCTGCCGCTGCACCAGGACCTGAAGGCGAAGAACGACCGCGAGGTCCACTTCATCGTCGATGCCAAGGCGGTGTCGGTCGACCAGTATGTCTCGCGGATCATCAACATCGCCGAGCAGTTCACCAGCCGCACCCAGATCCGCCGCAAACTCGCGGCCTACAACGAGGGCACGGTGACCCTCGACGGGCTGGTCGAGTTCTCCCACGACAAGCTGCTCGATGCGATGAAGAAGTCCCGCGAGGCGGTGGGCATCACCCGCCTCGACGCCGCCGGCAGGGTGGCGGTGGTGGTCGGGCGGCGGCTGCCGGAGGGCTTTCTAGGCGGTTTCGACCGTGACCTGCAGCGCACCACCCTCTATCCGCCGGTGGTGTCGGACGGCGCCCCGTTCATCGTCGTCGCCACGCCGATCCTCGACCGCGACCGCCGCAAGGTGGGCACCGACGTCGTCCTCTTCCGCACCGATAGCCTGAAGGCGATCATCCAGAACCGCTCCGGCCTCGGCGAGAGCGGCGAGGTGGTCCTCGCCTACTCCGCCGCCGGGCGGATCGCCTCGCTGTTCTCCACCCGCCGCCCCTTCGCGCGGGCGGCGCTGCAGCGGGTGGTCGACGACTTCGTCGCCGGCCGCTTCACCCGCGAGGAGAGCCGCCATCCCGCCTGTCCCACCTGCGTGGTGGCGATCCGCGCCATCGAGCACACCGATTGGCACCTGCTCTTCCACATGGAGTCCGACGAACTCAACGCCATCCTCGACGCCACCATGTTGCGCCTGGTGGCGATCGCCGCCTTCATCCTGGTGGCCGGCATGGTGGGGATCTATCTGCTCACCTACCCGCTGCTGCGCTCGCTGGCCGAGGAGCTGACGGAACGCATCCATGCCGAGGCGGAGGTGCGCCGGCTCAACGACGACCTGGAGCGGCGGGTCGAGGAGCGCACCCACCAGCTGGCCGAGGCGAAGGAGGAGGCGGAGGTGGCCAACCGCGCGAAGAGCACCTTCCTCGCCAACATGAGCCACGAGCTGCGCACCCCGATGAACGCGATCCTCGGCTTCTGCGAACTGATGAACCGCGATCCGGCGCTCCCCCCCGGTCAGCGCGAGAACCTGCACATCATCGGTCGCAGCGGCGAGCACCTGCTGGCGTTGATCAACGACGTCCTCGACATGTCGAAGATCGAGGCGGGACGGATGACCGTCGAGCCGGTCGCCTTCGATCTCCACGAGATCCTCCACGACATCGGCGAGATGATGCGGGTGCGCGCCGAGGAGCGGGACCTGCGCTTCCTGCTGGAGCGCGAGCAGGGGCTGGAGCGCTTCGTCCGCGGTGACGTGGGCAAGCTGCGCCAGGTGCTGATCAACCTGCTCGGCAACGCGGTCAAGTTCACCGCCGAGGGGGGCGTTACCCTGCGCGCGAGGAGCGTCCGCGAGGGTCAGTCGGTAAGGCTCCACTTCGAGGTGGAGGATACCGGTCGCGGCATCGCCGAGGAGGAGCTGGAGCAGATCTTCTCGCCCTTCGTGCAGGTCGGGCGGGGCGCCGCGGTGATGGAGGGGACCGGCCTGGGGCTGCCGATCACCCGCCAGTTCGTCGAGTTGATGGGCGGCACCATCGAGGTGCAGAGCCGCTTCGGCGTGGGGAGCCTGTTCCGTTTTGACCTGCGGGTGGAGGCGGCCCCGGAGGAGGAGGCGCGGCCGGCCGCGCGCCGCGCGCGGGTGGTCGGTCTGGCCCCCGGTCAGCCGGTCTACCGGGTGCTGGTGGTGGACGATGCGGAGGCCAACCGGCTGCTGCTGCGCAAGTTGCTGCAGGAGGTGGGCTTCGATGTCCGCGAGGCGGCCGATGGGCGGGAGGCGATGGCGCTGTTCGAACGGTGGCGGCCGCAGGTGGTTTGGATGGACATGCGCATGCCGGTGATGGACGGCTACGAGGCGACCCGGCGGATCAAGGCGGCCCCCGGCGGCGAGGAGACGGTGGTGATGGCGCTCACCGCCAGCGCCTTCAGCGACGAACGCGAGCGGGTGCTGGACGCCGGCTGCGCCGAGTTCGTGCGCAAGCCGTTCCGTGAGGCGGATCTGTTCGAGGCGATGGCCCGCCAGCTCGGCGTGGAGTATCGCTACGAGAGCGCCGACGAGGCGCCGGAAGCGAAGGGCGGCGGGCGCGAGGGGCTGACCGCCGAGGCCCTGGGGCAGCTCCCGCAGGGGCTTCTGGAGGCCCTCGACGCGGCGGCCCGCGAGGGCGACGTGGCGGCCATCGACCAGGCCATCGCCGCCATCGGCGGGCACAACGAGGCGCTCGCCGGGGCGCTTCGCGAGTACGCCGGGACGTTCCGCTACGGCGAGCTGCTGGAGCTGATCGGACGGGGGAGAGGAGTGCGCGGATGAGCTCCCGTGAAGGCAATCTGTTGGTGGTGGACGACAACCCCGCCAACCTGCGGCTGCTCACCGGCATGCTCGCCGACGAGGGCTACACGGTGCGTGCGGCGCCCAGCGGGGAGCTGGCGCTGCGGTTCGTCGCCAGCCGGCTGCCGGACATCCTGCTGCTCGACGTGCGCATGCCGGGGATGGACGGCATCGAACTCTGCCGCCGGCTGAAGGCCGATCCGCGCACCCGCGAGATCCCGGTGATCTTCCTCAGCGCGCTGGGCGACACCGCGGACAAGGTGCGCGGCTTCGAGGCGGGGGGCGTCGACTACATCACCAAGCCGTTCGCCGCCGCCGAGGTGCTGGCGCGGGTGCATACCCACCTGACGCTGCACGCGCTGCGCCGGGACCTGGAGGCGCGGGTGGAGGAGGGGGCGCGGGTGCTGGCGCGGCGCGAGCTGCGCCACCGCCTGGTGCTCGACACCGTCGCCGAGGGGATCTACGCCATCGACCGCGAGGGGCGCTGCATCCTGGCCAACGGCGCCTGCGTGCAGCTGCTCGGCTATCAGCGGGCCGACGAGCTGCTCGGCCACGACATGCACCGGCTGATCCACCACTCCCACCGCGACGGCACCGTACACCCCAGCGAGGCGTGCCCGGTTCACGGCGTGGTGGTCTCCGGGGAGCCCTATACCTGCGAGGAGGATCTCTTCTGGCGCAAGGACGGCAGCGCCCTCGCCGTCGCCTACAGCGCGGCGCCGCTGCTGGAGGAGGGGGCGGTGGCCGGCGCGGTGGTCAGCTTCCGCGACATCACCGAGCGCCAGGCGATGGAGGAGGGGCTGCGCCGGGCCAAGGAGCAGGCGGAGGCGGCCAATCTGGCGAAGAGCGAGTTCCTCGCCACCATGAGCCACGAGATCCGCACGCCGATGAACGCCATCATCGGCATGGCCGACCTGCTGGCGGAGACCGACCTCGACGACGAACAGTACAACTACGTGGAGGTGTTCCAGCGCGCCGGCGGTTCGCTGCTCGCGTTGATCAACGACATCCTCGACCTCTCCAAGGTGGAAGCGGGGCAGCTCGGCATCGACCATCTCTCCTTCGATCTCTACGAGCTGATCGAGGGCGCCTGCGAGATCATGGCGCTGCGCGCCTCGGAGAAGGGGATCGAGCTGGCCTGCGAGGTCGCCCCGCGGGTGCCGCGCTATCTGCGGGGCGACCCCAGCCGGCTGCGCCAGATCCTGGTCAACCTGCTGGGCAACGCGGTCAAGTTCACCGAGCGGGGGCGCGTCGATGTGACGGTCGGCGAGCCGATAACCGACGAGCGCGGGATCCGGCTGCGCTTTTCGGTGGCCGATACCGGCAGCGGCATTCCCAAAGAGCGGGTCGATGCCATCTTCGACCCGTTCACCCAGGGCGACTCCTCCACCACCCGCCGCTACGGCGGCAGCGGGCTGGGACTTGCCATCTGCCGCCACCTGGTGGAGCTGATGGGGGGGACGATCGAGGTCGAGAGCAGCCCCGGCGTCGGCAGCACCTTCCGCTTCACCGCCCGTTTCCTGCCCGGCGAGCGGGAGGCGAGCGTGTCGGGCCCGCAGTCCGCCGCGGACCTCGACGGCTTGCCGCTATTGTTGGTGGACGACAACGCGCTGAACCGCGAGATCTTCACCGAGATGCTGGTGCAGCTGGGGTGCCGGGTGCATTCGGTGGGCAACACCGCCGATGCGCTGGCGGAGCTGCGCCGGGCACGCCGGGTGGAAACGCCGTACCGGTTGCTGCTGCTCGACTACCACATGCCGGTGGCCGACGGCTTCCAATTGGTGAGCGAGATCCAGCGGGAGGGGGACTTCGCCGGGCTGCCGGTGCTGATGCTCAGCTCCGATGATCGCCACGAGGTGCGGCTGCGGGCGCGGGAGCTGGGGATCCACTATCAGGTCAAGCCGGTCACCCGGCGGGAGCTGCTGCGCGCGGTCGGCGATACCTTGGCGCAGGCGCGGCGGGCGGCGACATCCGAGTCCACCGGGGGGGCGGTGCGCGGGGCGAACATCCTGCTCGCCGAGGATGCCGACGACAACGTCACCCTGATTCGCGCCTATCTGAAGGGGACCCCGCACACCCTGACCCTGGCCGGGGACGGCGCCGAGGCGGTGGAGCGGTTCCGCGAGGGGCGCTTCGACCTGGTGTTGATGGATATCCAGATGCCGGTGATGGACGGCTACCAGGCGACGCGGGAGATTCGCCGCTGGGAGGGCGAACGGCAGCGGGAGCGGGTACCGATCCTGGCGTTGACCGCCTATGCCCTGGAAGGCGACGACGAGAAGAGTCGCGCCGCCGGTTGCGACAGCCACCTGACCAAACCGATCAAGAAGGCGACCCTGCTGGAAGCGATCGAGCACTGGGCCGGCCCGCGCGAGGCGAGCGCGCCGTAGGTCGGCGATGCTTCGCCGACGCCGATGATCACCCGTCCGCCTGGGATGGCGGTCCCTTCCCAAGGCGGCAAGGCGGCAACGCGGCATGAGCGCATTGGGGAGGGCTCCCGCAGGGCGGGCCGGGAAGGGGGCATCTACGGCAGCGATCGAATCTCGCTTCGATCGAACTGGATGACGATCGCCTTCGTCCTGTCCGTGCGGAAGGAACTCACATCGTTCTCCTTCGGGTCGTTGCTCTTCGCCAGGTACAGGTCCAGCGAGAAGCGCGTCGCCTGGTCGATCTGGGGCGCCTCGAACGGGAGACAGGCATCGAGTCGTTCGCCCGGCTTGATCTTTCGGTTCATCGCGAATGCCGGCACCTTCCAGGTGTACATGTAGTCGTTGTAAAAGAAGCGGTGCAGGTTGTTGAAATCGTCGCTGTAGCGGGAGTGTTTGGTGACGCGGGGGACGATCGGCGCGAACAGCTGACCCTCGGTGATGTTCTCGATGGTCAGGTTGAGGCAGAGGAGCGGGTCGGTCTGCTCCTGCCGTTCCACCAGCCCGCCGATATCGGTGTAACTGACCCGTTGCAAGGTGGCCGACCGCGGCGTGACGCGAATTCCGCCGATCTCGACACGCTGGCGGAGTCGGATGGTGTGGCTCGCGATCGCTTTCGCGTCCTGCTGCTTCTTCGCCTCCGCCTGCTGCTTCCTCTTATATTCGGCGCGTGCCATCCGCGCATAATCCTCCTTCGAGTTGACGTGGAGGAAGGCGAGCATGGCGACCGCTTGTGGCGAAGACCGGGTAAACGCCCAGGCGCCTTCGACGGCGGCGTTGAACAACCTCTCGTCGTGGCTATCGAGCGCCTCTCCGATCAGGGCGCTCCATGCCTCGTTGGTGTTTTGGGCGCGGGCGGTGGCGAGTTTCTGCGCCGCGGCCGCCGACATGGGTGCTTCGTGAGCGGGGGGATCCGCGCGCCCTTGTGTGGGCGAGAACGTCGCGATGGTCATGGCCATCAGCAGGACGATGAGTCGATTCACCGGATAATCTCCCTGTCTCCAAGTTGAAGGGGGGCGATGGTACAACACGTGGTTGGAACGAAACAGCGGCGTGTCGGCGGGGCGACGCGAACGGAGGCACCGCTCTTCCAAGCTTGTCTGCTGTGCTCGCCGACCGGGACGTTCCGCCCGGGATGGTCCGCGTGGCGCCGAGCCCGCTGCCCTCGTTCGCGTCGGTGAGGTAGCACCGACATGCGGTGTGGCGCTGCGTTGCCCGGAACGTCAAAAGGGGGTGATAGGCGCGAACGAACGGGTGAGCGGGTGGACGAACAGGGAGCGGGTGCCTGACTGGCACCCCGACAATCTCTTCCTGGCGTTCCCGTGGGCCGGTCGCACGGCGGTCATCCCAATGCGCTACGGTCAGGTCTGCACCACGGACAACGATATGCGGATCCTCACCCTCAACTCCGGCAGCTCCACCATCAAGTTCCGCCTGTTCGCGATGGCGGACGAAGGCGAGCGGGCCGGCGGGATCGTCGGCCCGCTTACCGATGCCGGGTGCCGGATGGTGGCGACGGTGAAGGGCGAGGCGGCCGAAGTCGCCTGCCCCGGCGCCGATCACCGGGCCGGGCTCGATGCGATCGTCGCCCTGCTCGCTCGCCACCGCTTGGTGCCCGAGGCGGTCGGCCACCGCATCGTCCATGGCGGCGAGCGCTTCACCGCCGCCACCCGTATCGACGAGGCGGTGACCGCCGCCATCGACGAGCTGTCGCTGTTCGCGCCGCTGCACAACCCCGCCGGCCTGCTCGGCATCGCGGCGGCGCGGGCGGCCTGGCCGGCGGTGCCGCAGGTGGCGGTGTTCGATACCGCCTTCCACCACGCGATGCCGGCCCGCGCCTACCGCTATGCGCTGCCCGCGCGCTACTACCGCGAGCACGGCATCCGCCGCTACGGCTTTCACGGCACCTCCCACGCCTACGTCGCCGAGTGCGCCGCGAACCACCTCGGCCGGCCGCTGTCGGAACTCAACATCATCTCCCTGCACCTCGGCCAGGGGGCGAGCGCGGCGGCCATCGCCGGCGGCCGCAGCATCGACACCTCCATGGGCATGACCCCGCTGGAGGGGCTGGTGATGGGCACGCGCAGCGGCGACCTCGACCCGGCGCTGCCGGAGTTCATCGCCCGCACCGAGGGGTGGTCGCCGGAGCGGGTCGACCAGTTGCTCAACCACGAGAGCGGCCTGCTCGGGCTGTGCGGTAGCGGCGACCTGCGCGAAGTGCACCGTCGGCGCGCGGCGGGTGACGCCGAGGCCCGGCTCGCCCTCGAGCTGTTCTGCTATCGCATCCGCAAATACGTCGGCGCCTACGCCGTGGCGCTGGGCCGGCTCGACGCACTGATCTTCACCGCGGGCATCGGCGAGCACGACCCGCACACCCGTCAGGCGGTGTGCGACGGGCTCGGCCTGCTCGGGGTGGAACTCGATCCCGCGCGCAACCGCTCCGCCGACGGCGGGGTCCGCGCGATCCATTCGCCAGGGAGCCGGGTCGGCGTCCTCGTGGTCCCCACCAACGAGGAGCTCGCCATCGCCCGACAGACCCGGACCGTGTTGGAGGAACCGGGTTTCATCAACCGATAAGCCACGTCGAAACATCCCGTCCCCTGCGGAATGCCAGCCTCCGGCAGCCGTAGGATGGGCAAAGGAGTGTAACGACGTGCCCATCGAACGAGGGCAGTGAACCTCACTGTGGCAGCCTCGTTCCGATGGGCACGCTGCGCTTTGCCCATCCTACGGAGCCGGAGTCCTGAAGGGTCATGCCGAGGGGGCCACACCACGCCCAGGAGGTACTTAATGGACGCGATCACCACCCAGCCGCTCGCCGACGCCACTCCGCTCGCCCCGACCGAACTCGATGCCATCAACGCCTACTGGCGCGCCGCCAACTACCTCTCGGTGGGCCAGATCTACCTGCTCGACAACCCGCTGCTGCGCGAGCCGCTGCGCATCGAACACGTCAAGCCGCGGCTGCTCGGCCACTGGGGCACCACCCCCGGTCTCAACTTCATCTACGTCCACCTCAACCGGGTGATCCGCCGCGACGACCTCAACGTGGTCTACATCGCCGGCCCCGGCCACGGCGGCCCCGGCCTGGTGGCCAACACCTGGCTGGAGGGGACCTACAGCGAGTACTACCCCAACATCGCCGAGGATGCCGATGGCATGCGTCGGCTGTTCAAGCAGTTCTCCTTCCCCGGCGGCATCCCCAGCCACGTCGCGCCGGAGACCCCCGGCTCGATCCACGAGGGGGGTGAGCTGGGCTACGCACTTTCGCATGCCTACGGGGCCGCCTTCGACAACCCCGACCTGCTGGTCGCCTGCGTGGTCGGCGACGGCGAGGCGGAGACCGGCCCGCTGGCCACCGCCTGGCACGCCAACAAGTTCCTCAACCCGCGGCGCGACGGCGCGGTGCTGCCGATCCTCCACCTCAACGGCTACAAGATCGCCAACCCGACCATCCTCTCGCGCATCCCCCACGAGGAGCTGGAGTCGCTGTTCGTCGGCTACGGTTACCAGCCCTACTTCGTCGAGGGCTCCGATCCCGAGCGGATGCATCAGCGAATGGCCGCGGTTCTCGACGCCTGCCTGAAGGAGATCCGCGAGATCCAACGTCAGTCGCGCGAGGAGGGGGCGAGCGCCCGCCCACGCTGGCCGATGATCGTGCTGCGCTCACCCAAGGGGTGGACCGGGCCGGCGACGGTCGACGGCAACAAGACCGAGGGCTTCTGGCGCTCCCACCAGGTGCCGTTCAGCCAGGTGCGCGACAACCCGGAACACCTCGCGCTGTTGGAGCAGTGGATGAAGAGCTACCGCCCGGAGGAGCTGTTCACCGAGGAGGGGACGCTGCGCCCGGCGCTCAAGGACCTCGCCCCCGAGGGGCGCCGGCGGATGGGCGACAACCCCCACGCCAACGGCGGCATCCTGCTGAAGAACCTGAAGATGCCCGAGTTCGACGACTACGCGGTGGCGGTGCCGCGCCCCGGCTCGGTGGACGCCGAGGCGACCCGCGTGCAGGGGCGCTACCTGCGCGACGTGATGCGTCTCAACGAGGAGGCCGCCAACTTCCGCGTGTTCGGCCCCGACGAGACCGCCTCCAACCGCTGGAGCGACCTGTTCGAGGTGACCCAACGCACCTGGATGGAGCCGATCCTCGACGAGGACACTTTCCTCTCGCCGGACGGCCGAGTGATGGAGATGCTCTCCGAGCACACCTGCCAGGGCTGGCTGGAGGGCTACCTGCTGACCGGCCGCCACGGCTTCATGAACTGCTACGAGGCGTTCATCCACATCATCGACTCGATGTTCAACCAGCACGCCAAGTGGCTCAAGGTGACCAACGACGAGATCCCCTGGCGCCGCCCGGTGGCCTCGCTCAACTACCTGCTCTCCTCCCACGTCTGGCGCCAGGACCACAACGGTTTCTCGCACCAGGACCCCGGCTTCATCGACCACGTGGTGAACAAGAAATCGGATGTGATCCGCGTCTACCTGCCGCCGGACGCCAACACCCTGCTGTCGGTGACCGATCACTGCCTGCGCTCGCGCAACTACGTCAACGTGATCGTCGCCGGCAAGCAGCCGGCGCCGCAGTGGCTCGACATGGACAGCGCGATCAAGCACTGCACCAGCGGCATCGGCATCTGGGAGTGGGCGAGCAGCGACACCGACGACGGCGACCCCGACGTGGTGATGGCCTGCGCCGGCGACGTGCCGACCCTGGAGACCCTGGCCGCGGTCGACCTGCTGCGCCAGAACATCCCCGAGCTGAAGATCCGGGTGGTCAACGTGGTCGACCTGATGACCCTGCAACCACGCGAGGAGCACCCCCACGGCCTGCCCGACCGCCACTTCGACGACATCTTCACCACCGACAAGCCGGTGATCTTCGCCTACCACGGCTACCCGTGGTTGATCCACCGCCTCACCTACCGGCGCACCAACCACAAAAACCTGCACGTGCGCGGCTACAAGGAGGAGGGCACCACCACCACGCCGTTCGACATGGTGGTGATGAACGACCTGGACCGCTTCCACCTGGTGGCCGACGTGGTCGATCGCGTGCCCAAGCTCCGCCACCGCGCCGCCTACCTCAAGCAACTGGTGCGCGACAAGCTGATCGACCACAAGCGCTACATCCGCGAGCACGGCGAGGATATGCCGGAGATCCGGGAGTGGCGCTGGCCGTATTGAGTGCGGTTGGGGCGGGGTGGGGTGTGCCGAGGGACGCGGCGCACCCAAAGGGCAAAGGGCGAAGGGCGAAGGGCAAAGGGCAAAGGGCAAGTGGCCTGCGTTCGGCGTTGCGTGCCCTTCGATGCCGAATTCGGTCGGACGTCTCGCGTTGACGGAATCTCATGTGTGACGTATGTTTTCGACAAATTTGTACGTCAACAGGTGTCGTCATGCAAAGCAAGCTAACCCTCCGGCTGGACGAGTCGCTTATCAGGCAGGCAAAGGTCTACGCCAAACAGCACGACAAGTCCTTGTCTCAAGTGGTGTCCGACTATTTTCAACTGCTTACAAAAGGCGTGGAAAGCCCGGGAGTCCCGCCAATTACCCAGTCATTGATTGGCGTGATAAAGGATGTCGATGAGGAGGATTATGAAAGGCATTTGGAGGAGAAATACCTTTGAGAATCCTGTTCGATACCAATGTGATTCTTGATGTCCTATTGGCCAGAAGAGAGTTTGTCGCGATATCGAGCGGCCTGGTCGGTATGGTTGAAAGTGGAAGGATGGAAGGGTATTTGTGCGCGACGACAATCACCACGTTGGATTATTTGATCTCGAAGGCATTAACCCGGAAGCGGGCAAGGAATGAAATAAAAAAACTGCTGAATCTTTTTCATATAGCGGAAATCGACAAGAATGTTCTGGAACTTTCCGTCAACTCGGAATTCTCCGATTTTGAAGATGCGGTTCAATACTATTCCGGAAAATGCCGGGAAGTAGACGGCATCGTTACTCGAAACACCAAGGATTATAAGAGCGCCAAATTGCCGATTTATACCCCTGACGAACTCTGGGGAATTATGGCAAGTCGGCCGGTAGAACTGGAATAGCGATGGGTATGAAAGGGACAAGGTCGTCCCATTCGCGGATTCGGTCACGCCCCTTTCCGCGTCGATGGGTGCGATACCCGGACTTGAAGATCCGGGTGGTCAACGTGGTCGACCTGATGACCCTGCAACCGCGCGAGGAGCACTCCCACGGCCTGCCCGACCGCCACTTCGACGCCATCCGGGCTTCGATGTCGGATGGATCGGCGACAAGGCGGGGAATCGGCACGGCACCTCCGCGGCGGGCACTACGTACCCCAACCCGCTACGCCGCGAACAGCGTCAGCCGGTGTGCGTTACGATAGGGATTCCGATACCTACGCCAGCCGGGAACCGACAAGGCATGAGTGCCGCCTCCTCCTATCAGCCGCCCTACACCATCACTCCGGAGATCGTGAATCGGGTCGCCGCCATCGGTGAGGCGGTCGGGCGGCTGTCTGCGGTTGCGGAACAGCCCAGGGCACTACGGCTGCGGCGCATCAACCGCGTTCGGACCATTCAAGGTTCGCTGGCCATCGAGGGCAATACCCTGAGCGAGGCGCAGATCACCGCGATCCTGGAGGGCCGGCGGGTGATCGCCCCACCCCGCGAGGTGCAGGAGGTGAAGAATGCCTTGGCTGCCTACGATCGTTTTCCTGCATGGCGGCCGGAGGAGGAGGGGGACCTGCTGGAGGCGCACCGCATCCTGATGTCCGGCCTGATCGACCAGGCAGGCCGGTATCGGCGTGGCGGCGTGGGCGTGATGGCGGAGGGCCGGGTGATCCACATGGCGCCGCCGGCAGGCCGGGTGGCGCGACTGATGGGCGACCTGTTCGGCTGGCTCGTCGCGACCGACGACCATCCGCTCATCGCCGGATCGGTCTTTCACTACGAGTTCGAATTCATCCACCCCTTCGATGATGGCAATGGCCGGATGGGGCGGCTGTGGCAGAGCCTGATTCTCGCCCGTTGGAATCCGCTGTTCGCCGATATCCCGGTGGAAAGCCTGGTATTCGAACACCAGGCCGAGTATTACCAAGCGCTGCGGGAGAGTACCGAGCGTACCGACTGCGCGCCGTTCATCGCCTTCATGCTGTGGATGATCCAGGACGCCGTGATCTCCTCCGCCCCCCAAGTCGGCCCCCAAGTCAGCCCCCAAGTGGGCGAATTGCTGTCAGTGATGGAGGGGGAGGCGAGCCGCGAGGCGTTGCAAGCCGCTCTCGGCCTGCTGGATCGCAAATCGTTTCGCCAGCGCTACCTCAAGCCGGCGCTGGAACAGGGGCTGATCGAGATGACCATTCCGGATCGGCCTAACAGCCGTTTGCAGCGCTACCGGCTGACTGAAAAGGGGCTTCTGTTCGCCGGGTAAGGGCCGGCGGTTTTCGTCGGCCTCGATCAGCGCTACCAGCACCTCCATCTCCTCGAATTCCGGGGTGCCCGGTTCGGCCTGGAAGATGGTTTCGAGGCGAGCGAAGGCTGCGCGCAGATCGGTGTCGTTGCGGAGTGGATTGCTATGCATTGGCGGTCTCCACGTCGATCTCGTCCCAATCGATCAGCTATCTTGCGAATGATGTCTATAATGATACTATGAGTTCATGGTTGGCGTTGTCGAAATCCTACGGAAGATGGAGGAGAACCCCAAAGGGGTTCGTTTTCGCGATTTCCAGAAGGTTTGCGAGCACTTTTTCGGCCCGCCTCGTCAAAGCGGTGGTAGCCACTGCATTTTTCGGACGCCATGGCAAGGGGATCCCCGGATCAACATTCAAGACCACCGGGGATGGGCCAAGCCCTACCAAGTCAGGCAGGTTCTGGCTGCCGTTGAAAAACTCAGGGTGAAGCATGGTTCATGAAGCCGACAAATATACCTATCGAGTCACCTGGTCCGAAGAGGACGAGGCGTTCGTTGGTCTCTGTGCGGAATTTCCGAGCCTGAGCTGGCTGGATGAGACGCCGGAGGAGGCCCTTGGCGGGATTCGATCGGTGGTTCGATCGAGTATCGAGGAGATGGCGGCGGGTGGTGAGACGGTACCGGTGCCGTTGGCGATTCGGCGCTACAGCGGTCGTTTCGTGGTGCGCGTCCCACCGGAGGTTCATCGCCAACTGGCGATCGAGGCGGCGGAGTCGGGGGTCAGCCTGAATCGAATCGCGAGCGCGAAGCTGGCCCATTGAGCCGGCGTCAATTTCGGGGGGGGTGAGTTATGACCGAGAAGATCCGCATAGCCGATTTGCCCGAGTTCGATATCATCGAATACCTGGAAGATGGCCAGGCAATTGCCGAGTATCTGACCATCGTGCTTGAAGAGGATGATTCCGCGCTGCTGGCGGCGGCCATGGGCGACGTTGCCCGTGCGCGCGGCATGACCAAGATCGCGAAGGCCTGCGGGGTCGCCCGTGAGTAGCGCGGGCGGTTGGGGTATGCTGGACTCGGTGCTGATGCGGATCGAGTGAAGCCCTATTCGTTACGCAATATATTTCAGGAAAATGCTCCGTGCCTCAAAATGAGACAAGGAGAAAGTGGAGCATCATTGGCGGTTTCGTTTTGCCCCAACGACATGGGGTAGCCGGTGGCCACCGTGCGCCAATGATGCACCCCGTCGCGTGCGCAAGCGGCGGATGGTCGGGTCAAAGCATAGGGTTATCAACGCGCTGCCCTGCGAAAGTGGGCGCCTAGCTATGATACCGATCCGAACCATCATCCATTATCGGTTGGTGGGGCGCTCTGCCAACTGACTCATCAGGAAACATCCGATGACGAAGTTGACTCTGACGGTCAAGGTGGATGTTGCGAAAGTCATCAAGGCCCTGACAGGGCTGTTGTTGGCGATCGCGTACATAGTCCTTTGACCAAAAGTCCTAGGTCGGGGTAACGCCCGGCCTAGGCATTATTTCTTTGGCTTCGACTTGCATTGGTTAGCGCTGAAAATGCTCTAGTTCCAAAAAATGAGCGAAATGAAAAATATGGAAGAAAGGATGAGGCCATTGATGAATTAACATATGCACAATTGGCGGGTGATGTTCAAGAACTCTTGCGTAAGATCAGAGGAATTGCCTGAGGGCTATTCTTTCACGGCGCCATTGCTAGAATACGCGGATAATGAGATGAAAATTCTTCCTGTTAGTATCGGATACGTATAGCAAGGCGATCTTCGGATACAACTTCGTTTGCGCTGCAAGGCACGGTCGTTGGGCGGGCACCGCCTCCAAGCGGCAGTGCCCTCTAGTGAGAGTTGAGCCCGTTATGTCATCCTGTTCAACTGCCTGAACACACTGAGGATCTCATCGGAGAGATGCCACAGCACCCAGGCGAATTCGAGGATCTCTTCGCCTTCCAGCTGCGAGCCGCAGGCGCCGGTGGCGCCTTGGGCGAGGACGTAGCTGAGGCCGCGGGTGCGGCGCATTCGGCTTAGCAGGAGGTCGGTCAGGTCTTCGCGGGTCAGGTTGGGTTTGAGCTGGCTCCATTGGTCCAGCTCCATGGGCGGGACGGGTGTCGTCGGCCCTGTGGTAAGATTTTCTTGGTTCATGGGATTGATCTCTTAGTCTGGTGAAATCCCGATATGGGCCCCGTCCGGTGTTCGCGCACCGGGCGGTTACCCACCCTGTGGGCCGCGTCCGCGGCCGGTTTCCATTTCGTGGTTGATGATCGTTTCGGGGTCGTCGTGCCTCCTTGATGTGTTGTTTTGAACAGTTAAATGTTAGCGTTTGTGGCGCTGCGGATCAAGGGTTGTGGTGGGTTAAAAGTCAAATAAATCAATGTGTAGGAATAATCTGATCGATTCGGTTTGTGAGTGGTGCTTGCGTTTTGCGGTGGGAGGCAAATGAGTTGGAGTACGCGCTTGGGCGTGTACGAGTTTCCTGCCGTGGTCTGAAGGAACGCTGCATTTTTTGGCTATGTCTGATTGCGTGTTGCGATCGATGGCCGCGATCCACTGTAGGAGCGGCCCTTAGGCCGCGATTGCGACGGAGTGAGGCGCTTCGATTGGGCACGTGGTAGGAACGGACATGGCGTCATCGCGGCCTAGGAGCCTGTCGGACTATGGATGAATCGGCCGCGAAAGCGGGATGGCGGCCCTGCCCTTTTCCGAAAATCCTCGTCAAATAGCTCACTACTCTCCTCGAATTTTCGAAAAATTGGGGCCGCCCTCCTGCCCTCCCGCGACTCGATCCCCCATAGTCCGACAGGCTCCTAGGGGCCGCTCCTACAGTCGAGGGATGTCGCAGCAGCTAACTCGGACATGGATGGTTTTTTGCGCGTACAGCCCCGGGGCTGTACTCCTCGGCAGGGCGTCGTTACGCGGATTCTTTTCGAGGTGGCGTCCCGTCCGGGCAGCGCGGAGGCTGGAGATGAATCTGTTCAAAACCTTCGTCGATTGGCTGCTTGCGCTCGGTCTGCTCTTCAGCGGCGCGGCGGGGGCGGAGGAGGTGCTCACCATCGGGCTCGCCTCGGAGCCGACCTCGATCGATCCGCACTTCCATAACCTCACCCCCAACAACGCGCTGGCCGATCAGCTCTTCAGCCGGTTGGTGGAGCAGGACGAGCGGCAGAATCTGATTCCGGGGCTGGCGACTTCGTGGCGGGCGGTGGACGACACCACCCGGGAGTTCAGGCTGCGCCGCGGGGTGACCTTTCACGACGGTACGCCGTTCACCGCCGACGACGTGCTGTTCACCAACCGGCTGATCTAACTGCAGCTGGATCAGGTCCGCCACGCCTCGCCGTTCGTCACCGCCAACGGCGGCGGCCCCATCGACAACCCCTGCCGCCGGACGCCAACACCGTGCTGTCGGTCACCGACCACCACCACGCCGTTCGACATGGTGGTGATGAACGGTCTGGACCGCTTCCACCTCCTGGCCGACGTGGTCGAGCGGGTGCCCAAGCTGCGCCACCGCGCCGCCTACCTCAAGCAACTGGTGCGCGACAAGCTGATCGACCACAAGCGCTACATCCGCGAGCACGGCGAGGACATGCCGGAGATCCGCGACTGGCGTGGCCCTGCTGATTCCGGTCGAATCCCCGGTCGAATCCCCGGACGAACGGTTACCTGGATGTATTACTCAGGTAATGTTCCTCCGCTATCGTCTGCATCAACTGGCAGATGGGGAGGGGCGTGGCATGTTCGATGAGGTGATCTGCGGCGATTGCGGCGAGTCGCTGGTGCTCGATGATGGTGACGAGGCACAGCGCTGCCCGGCCTGCGGGGCGGACCGGGAGCATCTATTCCCGGCGGACGATACCAACTGAAAAAGGCCCGGCGGATTCCGCCGGGCCTTTCTCATCGCGGGGTGTACTGCTCAGTTCGGTTCAGGTTCGGGTTCGCGGTTGGCGACCAACATGGCGGTGGCCGACACCGCAAGACCGGCCGCGACGCAGCCGATGCCGAAGGCGCTGAAGCCGGTAAGGGTGCCGACGACGGTGGAGAGCAGGGCGAGGGCGCCGCCTACGCAGGCCCCTTCGACGAGGGTCAGTTCGGTCAGTTCGTGTTTGGTCATGGTCGCGTTCTCCGTTCCAGGTTGAGTCAAATTCTGGAGGCCGGAGGGGGCTCTGGCAATCACCTCAATTGTTTAATTTGACGCATTAAATTATTTACACGCGTTTTTTGTGATTATTATCTGACGTCCGGTACAAAATAAAACAACCAATTGTTTTTAATAAAGTTTATTAATTTATAATGTTTTGATGATAGAGTTTTTTTACGGCCTTGCAAGCCATTGTCATTGCCTTTTCCTGCAAATTTCATGGTGATATCGCGAAATTTTGACGAATAACGCGGTAGATGACGAGAAGGGGGTTGGGGAGATCCCTGGAAACGATCCGTGGAGTGCGCGGGGAGGGGGGTATTTTTTCGTAGTGGCGTGGTTTGCCCGTCATCGCCCGCATCGTTGCCGGAACGGCGTGCCCGGGGTTTGTGACCTTCTGCGTTCCGGCGTGGCATAGTATCGGCCCGTTTTCACGACGCCCGGTCCGCTTCATGTTTGCGCCAAAGCTGCTCTCCCTCGCTTCCCCCCGTGCCGGGCTGTTCGCGCTGCTGTTGCTTCTGGGTCTGCTCACCCGGGTCGGTGGCCTCTCCCACCCCGACAGCGTGGTGTTCGACGAGGTCCATTTCGGCAAATTCGTAACCGCCTACTGCTGCAACCACCAGCGGATCTTCGATGTCCATCCCCCCCACGCGAAGCTGCTGATCGCCGGTACGGCGTGGCTCGGCGGTTATCGGGGCGGGGTCTCCTTCGAGAAGATCGGCGAGCCCTACGGGGCGGTCTCACCCCTCCCGTTGCGGCTGCTCCCGGCGCTGGCGGGGGCGCTGTTGGCACCGCTGCTCTTCGTCCTGCTGCTGCAACTGGGGGCGTCGCTGCCGGCGGCGGTGTTTGGCGGGCTGGTGGTGGTGCTGGACAACGCATTGGTGGTCCAGTCGCGCCTGATCAACCTCGACGTGCCGCTGCTGTTGGCCACCTTCGGCTCCCTCAGCCTGTGGCTCGCCGCGGAGCGGGCCGCCGGCGCGGGGAGGCGGTGGCTGTTGTGGGGCAGCGGGGCGGCGGCCGGACTGGCGGTGGGATGCAAGATGACCGGGCTGGCGGCGGTGGGGTTGCCGGCGATTCTGGTGGGGGTGGCCGTCTGGCGGGAGCGGAAGCGGCTGTTCGCGGCGCTGGGGCGTTACCTTCAGTTCGTTGCAGTGGCGGTGCTGGTCTATCTGGCGGGGTGGTGGCTCCACTTCCATCTGCTCACCGAGCCGGGGCAGGCCGATGCGTGGGGGCCCTGGACCGGCTCGTTCTTCACCGACCTGTTCAAGGTCCATCGGGACATCTTCGCCTTCAACACCGGGCTCACCACCCAGCACACCGACGGCAGCCGCTGGTGGAGCTGGCCGTGGATGGGCACCCCCATCTACTACTGGGTGGTGGACAAGGCGCGCATCTACCTGCTGGGCAATCCGGCGGTCTGGTGGGGGGTGTCGCTGCTGCTGCTGGTGATGGTGGTCAACCTGCCGCTGGGGCGGGTGAGCGCGCTGGTGGCGCGCGGCGAGCGGCGGCACCCGCTGTGGCTGCCGCTGTGGGGGTTCGCCTGCTCCTACCTGCCGTTCATCCTGATCGGGCGGGTGATGTTCCTCTACCACTACCTGACGCCGCTGCTCTTCTCGATTTTGGCGGTGGTGCTGTGGCTCGACGAGATCGGCTGGATCGGCGGCGAGGCGGGGTGGCGGCAGCGGGTCAGTTTCTACGGGGTGCTGGTGATCATGGTCGCCGGGTTCGTCGCGATCTCGCCGTTGACCTATGGGACCGTGTGGGGGAGTGGGGTGGGGGATTGGTTGTTTGCCCGCTTTCCCGGCTGGCAATAATCGCACGTCCCTGTAGGCAATCGCGGCCTTGGGGCCGCTCCTACAGGAGAGGGCGGCGGCGTGTAGGAGCGGCCCCAAGGCCGCGATGGTGCGGAGTGCGGCCTTGCCGGATCAGACCGCTTGTCGTTGTCGCTCGCCCTGGATTGCGTGAGCCCCAATTCCTTCGCGTTCTTCGTGTTGAAGATCGGCGTTCGATCGGGGCTGTGACGTCGACCGTCGATCCGCTCCCGGGTCGTTCCCCCTCAATCCCAGATCAGCGGCGGCTCGTCGAGCAGCGCGGCCTGTTCGCGCAGGGCGAGGATGTGCTCCTCCCAGTAGCGAGGCTGGTTGAACCAGGGAAAGGCCAGCGGGAAGGCGGGGTCGTCCCAGCGGCGGGCGAGCCAGGCGGCGTAGTGGATGATGCGCAGGGTGCGCAGCGCCTCCACCAGGTGCAACTCGCGGGGGTCGAAGTCGCGGAATTCGGTGTAGCCCACCAGCAGGTCCATCAGCCGCTCCTGGGCGTAGGGACGGTCGCCGGAGAGGAACATCCACAGGTCCTGGACCGCCGGGCCGTTGCGGGCGTCGTCGAAGTCGACGATGTGCGGGCCGGCATCGGTCCACAGGATGTTGCCGGGGTGGCAGTCGCCGTGGAGGCGGATATGACGCACGTCGCCGGCGTCGGCAAAGCGGTAGCCGATGCGTTCGATCAGGTCCTCGGCCAGCGTCCGGTAGGGGATGGCCAGGTAGTCCGGGAGCAGGCCGGACTCCATCACGTAGCGGTAGGAGTCGATGCCGAAGTGCTCGATGGTCAGGGTCGGCCGGTGCTCGAACGGGGCGGTCTCGCCGAGGGTGTGGATGCGACCGAGGAAGCGGCCCATCTGCTCCAGATGGTCGGGGTTGTCGAGCTCCGGGGCGTGGCCGCCGCGGCGGGGGTAGAGGGCGAAGCGGTAGGGGGCGTGGCTGAGCAGGGTCTCGCCGTGGTCGTCGCGCAGAGGGGGCACCACCGGGATCTCCAGTTCGGCCAGCGCCAGGGTGAAGTCGTGCTCCTCGCGGATCGCCGCGTCCGTCCAGCGGCCGGGGCGGTAGAACTTGGCGATCAGCGGGGCGGCGTCCTCGATCCCCACCTGGTAGACCCGGTTCTCGTAGGAGTTGAGGGCCAGGAAGCGCCCGTCGCAGCGGTAGCCCGCGCTCTCCACCGCATCCAGAATCCCGTCGGGGCCCAGCGCCCGGTAGGCCTGATTTTCGTCACTGTTGATCATGCGAAGGGTTATTCGACCTTATCCTGTGGGAGCGAAGTGCGGTGCGAAGAACCGGCATTCGGCAGAAACGGAAACGGCGTCATCGCGGCCTGAGGGCCGCTCCTACAGGAACGGTCGGCAGGGCGTTCAGGTCCTCGACTTCAGCATGCCCTTCGTGGTGAAACCGGAGCCTCAATGCCGCGACGACATCACCCGCTGCTTGTCGCGCTGCCAGTCGCGCTCCTTCTCGGTGGCGCGCTTGTCGTGCTGCTTCTTGCCCTTGGCCAGCGCGATCTCCAGCTTGGCGCGGCTGCTCTTCCAGTACATTGCGGTGACCACCAGGGCGTAGCCCTTGCGCTCCACCGCGCCGATCAGCTGGTCCAGCTCGCGCCGGTGGAGCAGCAGCCGGCGGTTGCGCAGCGGCTCCGGGGTGATGTGGCTGGAGGCGGTGAGCAGCGGGCTGATGTGGACGCCGAAGAGGAACGCCTCGCCGTCCTTCAGCAGGACGTAGCTCTCGGTGAGGTTGACCCGTCCCTCGCGCAGGCTCTTCACCTCCCAGCCCTGCAGTGCGATGCCCGCCTCGAGGCGCTGCTCGATGAAGTAGTCGTGACCCGCCTTCTTGTTCAGCGCAATGGTCGCGCCGCCGTGGCCGGCCTTCTTTTTTGAACCTTTCTTTGCCATGGCGGCGGATTATACGCCCACGCGAATTTCCCGTCAGGATTCCCGGGAGGTATTGCGGGTGTCCATCGCGTTGCCATGGTGGAGGTTGTGCCGGCGTTCGGGACGGGGAATTCGCGCAATTTGGAATGCGTGCGGTTGAGGGTGGGGGGGAATTGGCGGAAAATCGGTAGTTTCGGATAAATAAATGAAAAAAACCGGGGGCGGGGCGAGGTCATGAGCGAGCGGCGCAAATCGATTCACGGGCAGTGGTCCTCCCGTTGGGCCTTCATCCTGGCGGCCACCGGCTCGGCGGTGGGGCTCGGCAACGTCTGGCGATTCCCCTACGTGGCCGGCGAGAACGGCGGCGGGGCCTTCGTGCTGATCTACCTCGCCTGTATCCTGCTGATCGGCCTGCCGATCATGATGGCCGAGGTGATGCTGGGGCGGCGCGGGCGGCAGAGCCCGATCAACACCATGCGCGCCCTGGTCGCCGATCTCGGGGTCTCCCGTCACTGGCAGCTCCTCGGCTGGGGCGGGTTGGTGGCCGGGTTCATGATCCTCTCCTACTACAGCGTGATCGCCGGCTGGACCGTCGCCTACGCCTTCCGCGCCGCCGCGGGGGTCTTCACCGGCGCCACCGGCGAGGTGGTGAAAGGGGTCTTCGATTCGCTGATCGCCGATCCGGAGCGCCAGCTCGCCTGGCACACCATCTTCATGGTGATGACCGTGGTGGTGGTCGCCCGCGGGGTGAAGAGCGGGCTGGAGCAGGCGGTGCGGGTGCTGATGCCGGCGCTCTTCCTGCTGCTCATCGTGATGGTGGGCTACGCCATGAATACCGGCCACTTCGCCGAGGGGTTCGCCTTCCTGTTCAAGCCCGACTTCGGCGCGATCACCGGCGCCGGGGTGCTGGAGGCCATGGGCCAGGCCTTCTTCTCGCTGTCGCTGGGGATGGGGGCGATCATGATCTACGGCTCCTACCTCTCCTCCCACGCCTCCATCGCCCACACCTCGCTGGTGATCGTGCTCGCCGACACCTTGGTGGCGGTGCTCGCCGGCGTCGCCATCTTCCCCATCGTCTTCGCCCACGGCCTGGAGCCGGCGTCCGGTCCGGGGCTGGTCTTCCAGGTGCTGCCGGTGGCCTTCGGCAACATCCCGGGAGGCACCTTCTTCGCCACGCTATTCTTCCTGCTGCTGGTGTTCGCCGCCTGGACCTCGGCGATCTCCCTGGTGGAGCCGGCGGTGGCGTGGCTGGTGGAGAACCACGGCATGAACCGGGTGATGGCCGCCGCCTGGGTGGGGATCGCGGCCTGGCTGCTGGGGATCGGTTCGCTGCTCTCCTTCAATGCCTGGTCGGAGGTGAAGTTCTTCGGCGGTATCGATCTCTTCGGCCATGTCACCGAGGGCAAGACCTTCTTCGATCTGTTCGACTTCCTCACCTCCAACGTCATGCTGCCCCTGGGTGGGCTGCTGATCGCGGTGTTTGCCGGCTTCGTGCTCCCCCGTGAGGCGAGCCGCGAGGAGCTGCGGCTGGCCGATTGGCAGTACCGGCTGTGGCACTTCCTGGTCCGCTTCATCGCCCCCGCGGCGGTGGCGGTGGTCTTCTTCAACGCCATCGGTCTGTTCAAGCTGTTCGACCACTAGGCGATACGTCCGTCTTCGAGGTTTCCCCGTCCCGTGACCATCCTCAACCGCACGGCCCTGGTTCCCTACAGCGCGAGCGAGATGTTCGCCCTGGTCAACGATATCGAGGCCTATCCGCAGTTTCTTCCCTGGTGCCGTTCGGCGAAGGTGCTCGATGCCGAGCCCGATGCCCTGCGCGCTTCCATCGAGTTGGCCAAGGGACCGGTCAACAAGTCCTTCACCACCATCAACCGCATCCAGAAGGACAAGATGATCGAGATGCGCCTGGAGAGCGGGCCGTTCAAGCGGCTGGAGGGGTTCTGGCGCTTCGAGGCGCTCAGTGAGCAGGCGTGCAAGGTGATGCTCGACATGGACTTCGAGTTCTCCAACCGGGTGATCGGCATGGCCCTCGGGCCGGTGTTCAACGAGATCTGCTCGACCCTGGTGGAGGCCTTCCACCAGCGGGCGCGGCAGGTCTATGGCAAGCGGTGACGATGATGAGTGAGACAATCAAGGTGGAGGTGGCCTACGCCCGCGCCGACGTGCAGGTGATCGTGCCGCTGGAGCTGGCGGCGGGGGCCACGGTGGAGGCGGCGATCCGCGCCTCGGGGCTGCTGGAGCGCTTCGCCGAGATCGATCTGGCGAAGAACAAGGTGGGGATCTTCGGCAAGGCGAGCAAGCCGGCCAATGCGCTGACCGACGGCGACCGGGTGGAGATCTACCGCCCGCTGATCGCCGACCCCAAGGCGGTGCGCAAGGAGCGCGCGGCGGCCGGCAAGGCGATGAAGAAGGGGGCGGGGGAGGGGTGAGGCTTAGTCGACGACGCCCTTGATGCCGTCCCAGATGCCGCGGAAGAAGCCCTTTTCGTCCTTCTCGCGCGGGGCGCCCTCGCCGGGGACGGTGAGCACCTGCTCCGGGGGCTTCGGCTCGATCTCGCCGGGCGCGCGGGGGCGGTAGTTCCCCTCCAGGGTGACCAGCCGGTCATCCTGGAAGTGGAGGGTCAGGCGGCGCTCCTCGCGCTCGCCGCTGCCCGGCTTGAAACTGTAGTAGTAGTCCCAGCGCTGGGCGTGGAACGGGTCCTCCACCAGCGGGGTGCCGAGCAGGAAGCGCACCTGGCGCTTGGTCATCCCCGGCTTGAGCTGGTCGACCTGCTCCTGCTCCACCACGTTGCCCTGCTGGATGTCGATGCGGTGGACCCAGCTGGATTCCAGGGGCGAGCAGGCGGAGAGGACGAGAGCGCCGGCGAGGGCCGCCGAGGCGAACGAAATGGGAAGTTTTCTCATTTTTCGATGGGTCGGGGTACAATACAGGACGCGGTAGGGGCGGCCGCAACGGGGGCCATCATACCCCAACCATCCTTTCTTTAATACGCCCGCGGGAGAGCCGCCGCTGTGGAGTCCGCCGATCTGAAGAGGGCCGGTCTGAAGGTGACCGCGCCGCGCCTCAAGGTGCTGGAAATGCTGGAGGCGCACGCCGACCGCCACCTCTCCGCCGAGGAGCTCTACCGCCTGCTCACCGATGCCGGCGAGGAGATCGGTCTGGCCACCGTCTACCGGGTGCTGACCCAGTTCGAGGCCGCCGGCCTGGTGGCGCGCCACCACTTCGAGGGGGGCCACTCGGTCTTCGAGCTGGAACAGGGCAACCACCACGACCACATCCTCTGCGTCAAATGCGGCCGGGTGGAGGAGTTCGTCGATCCGGTGATCGAGGAGCGCCAGCGGGAGATCGCCCGCGAGAAGGGCTTCGAGATGACCGACCACAGCCTGCACATCTTCGGCGTCTGCGCCGCCTGCCGCTCCTCCTGACGGGTGTTTGCGCTTTCCAACTCGACCCTTAGGGCCCGCGAAAGAATAACTTCCTGTTTTGGAACGCCGAGCCACTCCGCCCGG
>NZ_BAAHXB010000065.1:0-31709 GCF_054657215.1 Endothiovibrio diazotrophicus | reverse complement strand
AGCTCGATCCCCCATAGTCCGACAGGCTCCTAGCTCCTTGCTATTCGTTACGAACTGCCGAAGAATTGACACCGCGTTTTTTCACCCCATGGCCGCCGTTTTCCCGGATCCCCAGTCTGTATGAAGATCTTCTCCGCCCTCTACGACCGGGTGCTCCGCTGGTCGGCCCATCCCCACGCCCCCCGCTACCTGGCGGGGCTCAGCTTCGCCGAGTCCTCCTTTTTCCCGATCCCGCCGGACGTGATGTTGGCGCCGATGACCCTGGCCAAGCCGGAGAAGGCCCATGATTACGCCGCGCTGACCACCCTCGCCTCGGTGATCGGTGGCGTCTTCGGCTGGTTGATCGGTCACTTCGCCATCGGTGCGGTGGAGCCGCTGATCCAGCAGGTCGGTTACTGGGACCGCTACCAGATGGTTATCGAGTGGTTCGCCGAGTGGGGCTTCTGGGCTATCCTCATCGCCGGGTTCTCACCGATCCCCTACAAACTCTTCACCATCGCCGGCGGCGCCTTCGGCATCGGCCTGCTCCCCTTCATTCTCGCCTCTGCCACCGGCCGCGGGGCGCGCTTCTACCTGGTGGCCTTTGCGGTGGCATGGGGCGGGCCGAAGGTGGCGGGCCACCTGCGCGAATATGTGGATCGAATCGGATGGATCAGCATTTTGCTCATCCTCGTCGCCTATTTCGCCTTTGGGCGATAGTGCTGGCGCTGTTGGTGGTGACCGGCTGCGGCGGCCCCGGTGGGGCGGTCGCGCCGGTGGACGAACTCTCCGACCACCCGCGCCACACCGCCGTCAGTCATCGGGTGGCGGCGGGGGATACCCTCTATGCCATCGCCTTCCTCTACGGCCTCGACTACCAGCAGTTGGCCACCTGGAACGGGATCCGTTCCCCGTATTTGATCCGCGTCGGTCAGCGGTTGCGCCTGTCGCCTCCCGCGACCGTCGCCAGGGCGCCGTCGGCCGCCGCGGCCAAGCGCTCCGCTCCATCCGTCGCCGCGAGGCCTGCCGCCAAACCGGTTGCCAAGCCGGTTGCCAAGGCGGCGCGCCTCCCGGCGCGCCGCTCCGCTCCTTCCGCTACCCAATCCGTCGTCCCCCCGCCCCGGGTTGCCGCACGGCCCAAGCCCGCCCCGGCCACGAGCGGCAGCGGAAGCGCCGGGCTCCGCTGGCGCTGGCCCACCGACGGCAAGCTGTTGAGCACCTTCTCCAGTCGTCGGCCGGGGCGCAAGGGCATCGACATCGGCGGCAAGCGCGGGCAACCGGTGGTTGCCGCCGCCGCCGGCGAAGTGGTCTACAGCGGCAACGGCCTGCAGCGCTACTACGGTCAGCTGATCATCATCAAGCACAACGAGCGCTTCCTCAGCGCCTACGCCCATAACGACCGGCTGTTGGTGAAAGAGGGCGAGCAGGTGAAGGCGGGACAGCGGATCGCGGCCCTCGGCGACAGCGGTACCGATCGGGTCAAGCTCCACTTCGAGATCCGCCGCGACGGCCAGCCGGTCAACCCGATGCGTTATCTGCCGAAACATTAGGGAAGGAGCGCCAATACTACGGGTCAGCCCCGAATTGGAGGGATGGAGAGCGGGCGGTATAGTGGGAAACGGTTGTAAAGAAAATCGTACAAAACCCGTATTGGCGGGGTTGAATCGAATTTCGGTTGGCCCCAGGGTAAGAATAAGGTCAAATGGCGTTCCGGCGGCGATAGGCAGAACGTTTGCCGTTCGGCGGGTTCCAATGAAGGAATCAGGCCGTTGCCGAGCCCCGTTTCGGGGCGGGACACCGAATTTCAAGAGCGCACAGGAGGTTCTCCGAATGCCGAAACGTCGTGGACGCCCACCGAAGGGCGAAATGGAACCGGTCGAAGACGAGATCAAGGAAGAAGACGAGGATTCGGTCACCGAAGGGGAGGTGATGGCGTTGGAGGACGACGACGAGCCGGCGGGGGGGCGCGGTCAACCGGCGGAGCCGACCCGCTTCACCCCCGGCGCGGTACCCGATGCGGAGATGGACGCCACCCGGCTCTATCTCAGCGAGATCGGCTTCACCCCGCTGCTTACCGCCGAGGAGGAGGTCTACTTCGCCCGCAAGGCGCAGAAGGGCGACGGCAAGGCTCGCGCGCGGATGATCGAGAGCAACCTGCGGCTGGTGGTGAAGATCGCCCGGCGTTACATGAACCGCGGCCTGCCGCTGCTGGACCTGATCGAAGAGGGAAACCTCGGCCTGATCCGCGCGGTGGAGAAGTTCGACCCCGAGCGTGGTTTCCGTTTCTCCACCTACGCCACCTGGTGGATCCGCCAGACCATCGAGCGCGGGATCATGAACCAGACCCGCACCATCCGCCTGCCGATCCACGTGGTCAAGGAGATCAACGTCTACCTGCGCGCCGCCCGCCAACTGGCGCAGAAGCTCGATCACGAGCCCACCGCCGAGGAGGTGGCCGATCACCTCGACAAGCCGATCGACGAGGTGAAGCGGATGCTCGGCCTCAACGAGCGGGTCGGCTCGGTGGACGTGCCGATCGGCAAGGACGCCGACAAGGTGTTGCTCGACGCGATCCCCGACGAGACCCTGATCGAGCCCACCACCCTGCTGCAGGACGAGGACGTACAGTCCCACCTGGACGACTGGCTGCTCCAGCTCACCGACAAGCAGCGAGAGGTGGTGGAACGCCGTTTCGGCCTGCACGGCTACGACAGCGCGACGCTGGAGGAGGTGGGCAACGAGATCGGGGTGACCCGCGAGCGGGTGCGCCAGATCCAGATGGACGCCCTGCGTCGGCTGCGCGAGATCCTCGAGCGGCAGGGCTACTCCGTCGATACGCTCTTCAAATGAAAGGTGACAGGGATCAGGCTACGGGAAAGCGCCGCTTCGGAAAGGTCGAAGGTCGGAAGCTTTTTTGAAAAATGAGAAGAATCTTCAAATAGGGGTTGGCGGGAAATCGGGCTGCCCCATCATTCACCCGTCACCTGTCATCAGTTCTTCAACCGCGGCAGGGTGATCACGAACTCCGTGAACTCCCCCTCCAGCGACTCGCACTCGATCGATCCACCGAAGCCCTGCAGGGTCCGCCGGCAGAAGGGTAGCCCCATGCCGTTGGCCTCCTTGGTGGAGCGGTGGGAATAGTACTCGTCGAAGATCCGCGGCAGAACTTCCGGCGGGATGCCGCAGCCGGTGTCGCGGAAGCGGATGCGGTGGACCTCGTCGCCCGGCTCCAGGAAGATGCTGATCACCCCCTTGTTGGCGGCGGCGATGGCGTAGAGGGCGTTCTTCAGCAGGTTGAAGACGACGAAGTCGAACAGCAGCCTCACCCCACTGAAATAGAAATCCTCACCGACGACCGGTCCCAGCCGCTCGCGCTGGCTGGGGTGGAGGGGATAGCGCTCCAGCGCCTCCTTGATGCAGTTGTGCGCCGACAGAGAGGTGAACGACTGCGGATCGATTTCGCCCTGACGGCCGTTGGCGAGCAGCAGGTCGATCGCCATGTTGGCCTGTTCCAGCATGGCGTGGATGCTCTCCACGGTGAAGCTGAGGTTGCGCCGTCCCCAGTCGCGGCTGGGTACCTCCGGTGGCGCGGTGTCTCCGGTCTGGTCGAGGGCGATCTCGTAGGCGTCGAGGAGCGTCGGTACCACATGGGCAATGTGGGAGACCGCGGCGTTGATGCCGAGCAGGTTGGTGCGCAGTTCGTGGGCGATATTGCCGGCCAGCGAGAGCATTGCCGTCCGGCGCTGCTCCAGCAGCGCCTGCTCCTCGCCGCGGCTGCGGAACAGGGCGATGCCGCGGTGCAGCTCTTCGCCGAGGGAGTCGCGGTTCCACGGCTTGGTGATGTAGCGAAAGGTCTCCCCCTCGTTGATCGCCTTCACCACCGCGTCGAAGTCGGTATAGCCGCTGGTCAGGATGCGCACCGTGCGCGGCGAGCGCTCGCGGGCGTAGCGCAGCAGATCGGTGCCGAGTTTTCCCGGCATCCGCTGGTCGGTGACCAGCACGGCCAGCTCCTCCCCCTCGCGGTCGATGATCTGCTCCGCCTCCAGCGGGTTGTCGGTGGTGATCACCCGGAAGTCCTTGCCGAAGAAGCGGTCGAAGTACTTCAGGTTCTTGCTCTCGTCATCGACGAAGAGGATCGAGAAACGCTTGTTATCGTTGGTATGCGTGCCTTGCACCGGTGTGGTTCCCTTCAGATTGAATGGTGTGGACTCCGGATTGCCGGGATCGGGCCCTAAGGGCCCGCGATTGCGCGCAACAGTATGGCAGATGCCCAACTCCATGCCCATCCCCCGGCCGGTTTCCAAGGCCGGAAAAAGCGGGTCGAAAACTTCTACCGGGATCGTCCCGAAAAGGCCTGCTACCGTTTCCCAAAAGGTCATTTCCGGGCGTCTACCGGTCTTTCTGCGGAAAATGAGGAGAATTCTGATAGATCCGCCTCGGTCAGTAGGATTCACCCTGTCCCTCGCCCACCCATCGTCCGCCGGTGAGGCGCCGGGCGTTCAACCGCGAGACGCGTTCTCTCCGGGGCGGCCACCCTGCCTCAAAAGGGGCTGACCCCGCTTCGTCCCGTCGGATTTCGGTCGATCGAGCGGCGCGCGACGGGTGCCGTTCAGGCCATCCCGATCAGTCGGCGGTAGAGCACGTCGATGGCGGCGTCCGCGGCGGTCTGGGGGACCGCGATGTGGAAGCAGATCTGCGATGGGCTCTGGCCCATCATCTTGATCGGGATGCGTGCCTCGCCCAGCGCGGTGATGGCGTCGACGATCGGGTGGGAGTTGCCCTTCATGCCGAGCCCCACCGGGGTGAGGATCGCCTGGTTGTAGACCACGTCCATGTAGTCGGGGTTGAGGCGCCGCTCGATCCGCCGGCGCAGCTCGTTGATGCTCCCCTTGAGGTCGTCCTGGTGGACCAGTACCGCGATGTCGTCCTTGTCGGTGGGGTAGTGGTAGGTGTTGATGCCGCACTCCTGGAAGATCGTCAGCAGCCCGGCGGTGAATCCGATCTCGTCGCCCAGGGAGTCCTTCTCCAGGTAGATGTAGGCCATGTTGTCGAGCTTGGCGATGCCCACCACCCCCTCTTCGGGGACCCGCTCGTTGAGGATCAAGGTGCCCGGTTCGCGCGGTGCGTTGGTGTTGCGGATGTTGATCGGGATCTTGCGCTTCTTGCAGTTGAGCATGGCGTCGAAGTGGAAGACGTTGAACCCCTTCGAGGAGAGCAGGCGGATCTCCTTGAAGGTGAGCCGCGGGATCACCCGCGACTCGGGGATCAGTCGCGGGTCCACCTCGTAGATGCCGTTGGTGTCGGTCCAGTTCTCGTAGACCTCGGCATCCACCGCATAGGCCAGCTCGCCGCCGGTGAGGTCCGAGCCGCCGCGGGACATCACCGCCACCTCCCCCTCGTCGCTGACGCCGTAGAAGCCGGGGACCACCACGATCCCCTCCTCGTCGGCCAGGGCGGCCAGCCGGTCGTGGCTCTCCGGCCCGATCTTGGCGTCCAGCGGCTCCCCTCGGACCTCCAGGCCGATCTCTTCGGGTAGCCCCACCCGTGCGGCGAGGCCGTGATTGCGGAAGTGATCGGCGATCAGCTGCGCGTTGTAGTGCTCGCCCCTGGAGGCGTAGAAGGCGATCCGCGGCTCGCCCTTCAGGTCGTCGCGGCTGAGGTCGGCGCGTAGCCGGGCGAGTAGCGGCTCGCCGCCCAGCTTGAGGTCGTGAAGGATCGAGGTGAACTTGCGTAGCACCGCCTCGCGGCTCTCCTCGGCGGAGATCGACTTGCGCATCTCGTGGAAGTGGCGGCCGTCGGTGGCGATGTTGATCAGGTGGTCGGTGACCTTCTCGCGGTCGCCCTTGGCCTTGCCGGGGGCGGAGACCACCACGATGCGGCGGCGCGGGTCGGCCTGGATGATGCCGCGCACCTTCTCGATCTGGGCGGCGTTGGCGACGGAGCTGCCGCCGAATTTGCAGACGATGACGGCGTCGGGGTTGTCGATCATTGGGAGACTCCTCGATGGGGCGGGCGCAAAGGGACGGGCGCGGGAGGCGCGCAGTGGACGGCGGGCGGTCAGAGGGCGGTCGGCGGATCGGAGGGGGCGGGGAGGAGGCGAAGCTGGAGGGCGAGGGCGACGGGGTCGTCGTTGGGATACATGGGAAGAGGGTGGGTGATTAACTGGCGCAAAAATATATAGAGTTCAAAATAAATTGTCAAAGTTGTGAGGGTGGAGCGAGAGACCGCTGACCAGCAGCAGGACGAGCAGCAGCAAGGTCACCGCGAGCCGCCGCGGCCAGCGTTTTTTACGGAGAAAAAGCCCGCGTTTCTTCCAGTGAAGTTCGCTCTTTTCCAGTTCGTCGAGAGTCCTGCGCATGGTTCGGCCTGCCCTACGGGGCCCCTCGCAGCGAGGGGGTACGGATCGTGGAGATGTATAGAGTACAACGGGATTGGGCGTAGCTACAGGGGGCGGCGGCAGATGGGAGTGCCCCTGGCGGTATCGGCGGTGGGCGGGGAGGCCGCGGGTTGGACGGATCGGAGGGGGCCGCCGCATGGGTTGTCGGTTCCGGTGTTGCCCACACGTTTTTCACGGAGTACCAGACCCGCGTAGGAAATTTCCCTTCGGTATCAGACTGATCCTAAAGCCGTTTCATTCGATTGTTGATTGCGCCCGTGGCGGAGGGCCCCGTATTCTCACCGTTCCACGGACATGGGAAAACGGTGATGCTGTCGAAGGATGGAAGGCCGGTGCGTTATGGGATTTCTACGATACGGTCCCTGACGGGAGCGACCGGTACGGTACCGGGAGCTTCGTTCCCATTTGGAGAGCCATTGCCGATCATCACCCCAACACCTTCCAAGCGTTCCTCGATGCATGGCAGCGGAGTTCTCCTACTATGGGGGCGATCTGGGCCGCCTATCAAAATACTGTTGTTGTCCATTGAATGAGGTCTGGAACAAAAAAATGGAGAGTCGATCAGTGAGCCGATGGGTGGCGTTGTTGCTCGCCATGGCGCTTTTCCATTCGCCATCGGTCTACTCCCGTTCGCTGACCTTGTGCCTCAATGGGGCGATGGCGCTCGGCGATGACGGTCTGCTCTACCAGTGGAGAGGGGGCACGTCGTGGGACAGCTGGGACCGCATGGGAACCCCCTTGCCGGTGCTCGGGCTATACGATATCGGGGATTTCTCCTGCGGACCCGATTCGTCACTGGCGGTGGATCGCCAGGGTGTCTTGTACGGATGGGGGGTGAGCTACTACGGCGTGCTGGGTCCCGAGGTGCAGAGCCGCGGCGACCTGATTGCCGAGCCGTTGGCAATGCTCGACGACGTCGCCAAGGTGGAGTCGTCCGATTTCGGGATGGCGCTGCGGCGCGACGGTACGGTCTGGGTGTGGGGCGGTCGATTCGCCTGGTGGCTCGACGACCCGCAACACGCCTCGCAGGAGACGCTGGGGACCCCGGTGCAGGTGGAGGGCCTCGATTCGGTCGTGGATATCGCCGCGCCCGGCTACCTCACCATCTATCCCGCCGAGGCCCTCGCGTTGAAGGCGGACGGCACGGTCTGGAGTTGGGGGGTGGATCAGCCGACGCCCGCGCAGGTGGAGGGGTTGACGGAGGTGGTCGCCATCGACACCTTCGGGAGCCATCACGTCGCCTTGCGGGCCGACGGCACGGTGTGGACCTGGGGCTCCAATGAGTGGGGCCTCCTGGGTATCGGCGCGGAGGAACCCCACTACGACGAGGCGCCCCACCGGGTCGCGGATCTCGACGGGGTGGTGGCGATCGCCGCGGGGGATTACCACGTCCTGGCACTGCGCGCCGACGGCAGCGTGTGGGGATGGGGAGACAACGCCTCGAACGAACTGAATACTCCCGACCTGGACTATTCGCTACAGCCGATTCGGGTTCCCGGCATTGCCGGTGCGGTGGAGATCGCCGCCGGCGGGGGCAACTCCATGGTGAAGCTGTCCGATGGCCGTGTTCTCGCCTGGGGTGCCAACGGCACCGGGGCGATCGATCCCTACGCCTATCTCACCGATCCCGTCTACGTGCTGGACGGGTCCGATCTGGTGGAGCAGCTCGGGCTTACCGAGATTCCCGGTTTCGGCTCCACCCCGACCCCGCCGGCGGGGGCGCCGCCGACCCCGTGGCTCGATACCGAAGTGGATGGCCATCGGGTGACCCTGACGTGGGGCATGGACGGTGTTGAACCGTCCGACAACGACCGCTTTACCGTGCTTTATGCGCTCTTTCCTGCGGCCGCGCCGGTGGGACAGCTCTTTTTCCGCAGCGAGTATCGTCTGGAGGTGGAGCTCCCATCGGGTTCCGCGTACTACGTCCTGGTCTATCGGGACGGGATGCGCGAGGGCGTTCATTATCAGGGGGTTACGCCCTACTCCAACATCGAGATCGTCTCCGTTCCGTAGGGCTCAGAGACCGCCGAGGGCACGGTGCTTGGCGGCGATGAAGTCGGCGTGGGGGACGTAGAGCAGGTCGGCGAGCCGGCGTACCAGGTGCTCCTCGTAGCGGTCGAGATGGCCGTCGGCGAAGGCGATCCGCCACAGCGCCTCGACGATCCAGCGCTTCTCCTCCGCGGAGCCGTGGTCGTTGATCAGGCGGGTGAACTGGAAGTAGTCCACCGAGGCCTCCCGCTCTTTCTCCGCCAGCGCCAGCAGGGCGCGGCTCTCCCCTTCGCGCAGGCCGAACTGCTCGCGTACCGTGCGCTCCACCGCGGCCGACTCCTCGGTGGTCACCTCCTCGTCCATCCGCGCCATCTCCAGCAGCAGGGCGGCCACCGCCAAGCGGCGGGTGTGTTCCGCGTCGCGTAGCGCGGGGCCTTCGTCGGCGGTGAGGTGCTGTTCGAAGAAGCGGAGGATTTGGTCCAGCATGGGGGGCTCCTTGGGGCGATCTGTGGCTAGAAGGAGGAGGGTAATCCGCCGGCCGGATCCCTCTGGTTACGACGCTCCGCGTCGTAACCGGCGATCTTGGACGCTCTGCGTCCTGCCTTGGGTGCGGTGGTTGCGGTGATGGCGGCGACGCGGAGCGTCGGGTTTGGGCGTCGCTGCCAGCGTGAGGGGCGAGGTTACCACGCGGAGCGAGGTGCGAGGTTACCACGCGGAGCGTGGTAACCAGGGGGGGCTTCGGTTGGGGTTGGCAGGGGGCCGGACTTCCCCCACCATTTCTGACACCTGACACCTGACACCTGACACCTGACACCTGACACCTGACACCTGACACCCATGACTTCCACGCTCCTCTGGTTCCGCCGCGACCTGCGCCTGGGCGGCAACCCCGCCCTGGCCTGGGCGGCTCGTCGCGGGTTGCCGCTGGCGGCGCTCTATATCCACGATCCGGAGGGGGAGGCGCCGTGGGTACCCGGCGGCGCCTCGCGCTGGTGGCTCCACCATTCGCTTCTCCATCTGGGGGAGCGGTTGGCGGCGCAGGGGGTGCCGCTCAACGGCTTCCGTGGGTCGGCCGAAGCGCTGTTGCCGCGGCTGGCACAGGCAGCGGGGGCCGATACGGTGGTGGCCAACCGCCTCTATGAACCCCATCTCCAGGCGCGGGACGAGCAGGTGCGGCAGCGGTTGGCGGCGTCGGGGGTGGCGTTTCGCCTCTGCGACGACGGCCTGTTCGCCGAGCCCGGCACGCTGCTCAATCGTCAGGGCGCGCCGTTTCGTGTCTTCACCCCCTTCTGGAATGCCCTGCAACGGCGGTTGCTGGAGGCGCCGCCCGCGGTGGTGGGGGAGGGTGGGCTGCCGGCCTGCGTGGCGCTGGACGGTGGGGTGGGGGTCGACGGATTGGAACTGCTCGACGAGGTGCCGTGGCACACCAAGCTCCACGCCCATTGGGTGCCGGGGGAGGTGGCGGCGTGGCAGCGGCTGGAGGCGTTCGCCGATGGCCCCTTCGGGCGTTATGCGACGGCGCGAGACCTGCCGGCGGAGCCCGGCACCTCGCGGCTCTCGCCCCACCTCCATTTCGGCGAGATCTCCGTTGCCCAGGTGAGGGCCCACCTGATCGAGCGCTTCGGCGAAGGGGGCCGGGTGGAGCCGTACCTGCGTCAACTGGCGTGGCGGGAGTTCGCCGCCCATCTGTTGTGGCACTTTCCCCACACCGTCGAGGCGCCCCTGGACGCCCGCTTCGAGTCGCGGATGTGGCGGCGCGAGGAGCGGCTGTCGGCCGCGTGGCGGCGGGGCGAGAGCGGCATCCCGCTGGTGGACGCCGGGATGCACGAGCTGTGGCAGAGCGGCTGGATGCACAACCGGGTGCGGATGGTGGCCGGCTCGCTCCTCACCAAGAACCTGGGGCTCCACTGGCTGGAGGGTGCGCGCTGGTTCTGGGAGACCCTGGTGGATGCCGATCTGGCCAACAACACCCTGGGTTGGCAGTGGATCGCCGGCTGCGGGGCGGACGCCGCCCCCTATTTCCGCATCTTCAACCCCCACACCCAGGCGGAGCGCTTCGATCCGCAGGGCATCTACCGCCGCCGCTGGCTCGGCGGACGGCCGGGGCCCGCTCCGGTGGTGGACCTGAAGGCGAGCCGGGAAGCGGCGCTGGAGCGCTACCGGCGGCTGGTGCAGCGCAAGGGCATCGGCCCGCGACGCCCGACCGTTCCCGCCGGGGCGGGAGATGGAATACACTAGCCCCTCGCCTTGCGGCGCGGAACCGACGAGCACTCCCCGGAAGAGTCTGCCCCGATCGGTCTCCGAAATAACGATCAAAACAACGCTCCCGAGAGGTTCGCTTCATGCGCGATGAGGAGACCGGCGCTGGCGCGCCCATATCCATCCGATCCCCGAGGTCCGTCCGGCCGGGATACCGCTGCCGCGCCCCGCGGTCCCCACGCGTATCGTGATGCAGCGCCTCCTGCTCCGCCAGCTCAAGCGCACCCTCGGTCTGCGCGACGAGGCGGCCCTGGAGGCGTTCGTCGCCGTCCTGCAAGGCCATGTCGACGACGACCGCCTTCCCGCGGAGCTGCGCCGGCTGTGCGCGGGCTTCATGCCGCTGCTCGAACGGGTCGACACCTCCTATCTCCAGCAGGAGCGCGACCTCGCCCTGCGCGACCGCAGTCTCACCCTCAGCACCGAGGAGCTGACCCGCGCCAACCAGACCATCCGCGACGAGGCCGAGCGCCAGGGGCGGATCCTGGAGACCCTGCGCAGCGCCACCAACCAGCTGCTGCACGAGGCGGGGATGGAGGCGATCGGCAGCGACGACGCCAGCCTGGAGGGGCTCTCCGGGCTGATCGCGCTGCTGCTCCACGACAAGCAGACCGCCCAGCGCCAGCTGGAGCAGCAGAAGTTCGCCCTCGATCAGCACGCCATCGTCAGCATCACCGACCGCCAGGGCAACATCCTCTACGCCAACGACAAGTTCTGCCGGATCAGCGGCTACGAGCGCAAGGATCTGATCGGTACCAGCCACCGCATCGTCAACGCCCACTACCACGACGAGGCGTTCTTCGCCGCCATGTGGCGGACCATCTCCGCCGGCGAGGTGTGGCACGGCGAGATCAAGAACCGCTCGAAGGACGGCAGCCACTACTGGGTGGCGGCGACCATCGTGCCGATCCCCGGCAACGACGGAACGCCGGAGCAGTACATCGCCATCCGCACCGACATCACCCAGCAGAAGCTGCTGGAGGAGGCGATCTCCGAGAACCGGCAGTTCCTGCAGAACGTCACCGACTCCATGGGCGAGGGGATCTACGCCCTCGACACCAAGGGGCGCTGCACCTTCCTCAATCCCGAGGCGGAGCGGCTGCTCGGCTGGCGCCGCGAAGAGCTGGCGCAGCGCTCGTTCCACGATACCGTCCACTTTCAGCACCTCGACGGCACCTCGCTGCCCGCCGCCGACTGCCCGGCATGGCTCGCCATCTCCCGCGGCGAGACCTACCGCTCCGAGGAAGAGCACTTCACCCGCCGCGACGGCGGCCTCTTCCCCATCGCCATCACCGCCGTGCCGCTGCGCCGCGACGGCGAGGTGGTCGGCCAGGTGGCGGTGTTCCAGGACATCACCGAGCGCAAGGAGATCGAGGCGCAACTGCGCGAGGCGATCCGCCAGGCGGAGGCGGCCAACCGCTCGAAGAGCGAATTCCTCGCCAACATGAGCCACGAGATCCGCACCCCGATGAACGCGGTGATCGGGCTCAGCCACCTGGCCCTGCAGACCGACCTCACCGAGCGCCAGCACGGCTATTTGAGCAAGATCCAGCACTCGGCGAAGAACCTCCTCGGCATCATCAACGACATCCTCGACTTCTCCAAGATCGAGGCCGGGCGGATGGAGGTGGAACGCACCGAGTTCCGCCTGCAGGAGGTGATCGACCAAGTCACCGCGGTGACCGCCCTGCGCGCCGAGGAGAAGGGGCTGGAGATGATGGTCTCGCGCCCCGCCGACCTGCCGGTGAGCTTCCTCGGCGACCCGCTGCGCCTCGGCCAGGTGCTCACCAACCTGGCGAGCAACGCGGTCAAATTCACCGAGCGGGGCGACGTCACCCTGGCGGTGGAGGCGCAGGAGGTGGGTGACGGACGTGCCCGGCTGCGCTTCTCGGTGAGCGATACCGGCATCGGGCTGAGCGCGGAGCAGGTGGGCAGGCTGTTCCACTCCTTCTCCCAGGCCGACACCTCGACCACCCGCAAGTACGGCGGCACCGGCCTGGGGCTGGCGATCAGTAAACACCTGGTGGAGCTGATGGGCGGCGAGATCGAGGTGGAGAGCGAGCCGGGGATCGGCAGCTGCTTCCACTTCGTGCTCCCCCTCGGGCTGCCCGACCAGCACGAGCGGCCGCTCAGCGAGGAGGCGGTGGAGCTGCGCGGGCTGCGCGTGTTGGTGGTGGACGACCGCCCCACCGCCCGCGAGGTGCATGCCGCGATGGCCGCCTCGCTGGGCATGCGCCCCGCCATCGCCGCCTCCGGCGCCGCCTGCCTGGAGCAGTTGCAGCGGGCCAACGGCGCCGGCGCCGAAGACCCCTTCCGGCTGCTGCTGCTCGACTGGCGGATGCCCGAGCTGGACGGCCTGGAGACCCTGGTGCTGATCGACGGCGACGAGGCGATCGTCCACAAGCCGGAGACTATCCTGGTCACCGCCTACGGCGCCGAGGAGCTGCTGCGCCACGCCTCCGCCGGCCATCTGCCGCTGCTCACCAAGCCGGTCACCCCCTCGGCGCTGCTCGACACCGCGCTGGAACTGCTCGGCCACCCCAACGCCCGGCTCCACGCCGCCCACACCAACGCCGCCCGCGACGACGAGGCGATCCAGGGCATCCTCGGTGCCCATGTGCTGCTGGTGGAGGACAACGCCATCAACCGGCAGGTGGCCGGCGAGATGCTGGAGTCCCTGGGGCTGCGGGTGAGCCTCGCCCACAACGGTCGTGAGGCGGTGGAAGCGGTGGCCGGGGAGTGCTTCGACCTGGTGCTGATGGACGTACAGATGCCGGAGATGGACGGCTTCGAAGCGACCCGCCGGATCCGCGGCGCCGGCGGCCGTGACGACCTGCCGATCATCGCCCTCACGGCGCATGCCATGGAGGGGGATCGCGAGCGCTGCCTGACGGCGGGGATGAACGACCACATCAGCAAGCCGATCGACCCCGAGCCGCTGTTCGACACCCTGGTGCGCTGGATCCGCCCGGCGCGGCGCACCCCGCCGACGGCCCGCCCGGCGGAGCGGCCCGCCGGGGAGCTGCCGGAACTGGCCATCGACGGCCTCGACGCCCGCCGTGGGCTGACCCGGGTGCGCGGCAACCGGCGCCTCTACCGCGAGGTGCTGGAGCGCTTCGCCGCCGACTACCGCGGCTGCGACCTGGCGGCCGAGCTGGGCGGCGAGCGCGACCATGCGGTGCGTTTCGCCCATACCCTCAAGGGGGTCTCCGCCACCCTCGGTGCGCTGCCCCTGTCGCGGGCCGCCGCCGAGGTAGAGCGGTTGCTGCGCGAGGGCGGGGCGGTGGCGACGGCCCAGTGCGCGGAGCTGGCGGCGATGCTTGGCCGGCTGGTGGAGGGACTCGACCGCGCCCTGCCGCCGGAGGCGCCCGCCGACAACGGCGGTGAACAGGCGGTGGACCGCGAGCAGGTCGGCGAGGCGCTGGTTCGCCTCGACCCGCTGCTCGCCGCCGGCGACCTGGAGGCCCTGGAGGTGGCCGAGCACCTCCACGGGCTGCTCCGCGCCACCCCCTTCGAGGCCGCCGCCGCGGCGGTCAAGCGCCACACCGGCGATTTCGAATTCGACCCGGCCCGCGAGGCCTTCGACGCACTGGCCGATGCCTTGGCCGAAGCACTGAATACGGGAGAGACCCCATGAGCGAGGATGCCCGCGCCACCCTGCTGATCGTCGACGACGAACCGGTCAACATCGCGGTCCTGATGGACCTGCTCAAACGCGACTACCGCCTGGTGGCGGCGCGCAACGGCGAACAGGCCCTGGCGCGGGCCGCCGGCGAGCCCGCCCCCGACCTGATCCTGCTCGACGTGATGATGCCCGAGATGGACGGCCACGAGGTGTGCCGGCGGCTCAAGGCCGACCCCGCCACCCGCGACATCCCGGTGATCTTCGTCACCGCCATGAGCGACGAGCAGGACGAGGCCGCCGGCCTCGCCGTCGGCGCGGTGGACTACCTGACCAAACCGATCTCGCCGCCGATCGTCGAGGCGCGGGTGGGCAACCACGTCGCGCTGACCCGCGCGCGCAAGCTGCTCGCCGACCAGAACCGGCTGCTCGAGGAACAGGTCGCCGAACGTACCCGCGAGCTGGCCACCACCCAGGACATCACCATCCTCGCCATGGCCTCCCTGGCCGAGACCCGCGACAACGAGACCGGCAACCACATCCGCCGCACCCAGCACTATGTCAAGGCCCTGGCCGAGGCGCTGAGCCAGCGCCCCGGCTACGCCGAGCGGCTCGACGAGCGCACCGTCGACCTGCTCTACAAGTCGGCGCCGCTGCACGACATCGGCAAGGTCGGCATCCCCGACCACGTGCTGCTCAAACCGGGCAAGCTGACCGCGGAGGAGTTCGCGGTGATGAAGCACCACCCGGCCTACGGCCGCGACGCCATCGCCAGCGCCGAGGCGCTGCTCGGCGACCGCGACAGCTCCTTCTTGCGCTACGCCCGCGAGATCGCCTACACCCACCACGAGAAGTGGGATGGAAGCGGCTACCCCGAGGGGCTGGCCGGCGAGGCGATCCCCCTCTCCGGCCGGCTGATGGCGGTGGCCGACGTCTACGACGCACTGATCTGCAAACGGGTCTACAAGCCGCCGTTCAGCCACGAACGGGCGGTGGAGATCATCGTCGAGGGGAAGGGACGCCACTTCGACCCCACCGTGGTGGAGGTGTTCGAGGAGCTTGCCGAGGCGTTCCGAACCATCGCCGCCCGCTTCAGTGACTGAGCCGGCGCACCGCGTGGCGCTGTGCGCCGCCGACGCGATCCCCGAAGGGGAGGGCCGCGGCTTTACCGTCTCCACCGCCGACGGCGGAGAGCTGCGGGTGGTGGTGGTCCACCACCAGGGCGCCTTCCACGCCTTCGAGAACCGCTGCGCCCACTTCGGCGTGCCCTTGAACGTCACCACGGACTACCGCTTCCTCGACCGCGGAGCATTGGTCTGCCAGGTCCACTACGCCCGCTACGACCCGCAAACCGGCGCCTGCCTGGGCGGCGAGTGCAACGGCGAGGGGCTGTGCCCGCTGGCCCTCTCCCGACGCGGCGACCGCCTTTACTTGCACCTCCCCTCGTAGAGCGGAGAGGGCGGGGACCGGATTGGCACAGACCCCGCGGATCGCATAGGGCGCGCCGCGGCCTGTCCATTGGCACCCATGCCGGATTCCGGATGCGGCCGACACGTTCCACATCATGTCCCAGCGCGTAGGTCGCCGCTACTGCGGCGACGCGAGCGAGGGCAGCGGAGGCGGGGTTGACGCAGGACTTTGCAGAATGGGCGTGCCGCTCGGGGCGAGCAGGTGGATGCCGGGAGCCCGCAGCCCCCGCTCGCGTCGGCGCAGTAGCGCCAACCTACGGGGCTCGCGCCGGTTGGGCGGAGTTCCGGAGAGCGACGCTGATCCACACGATGGAACGCCGTACGCCGCGCGGTGATCTCGACCACACGACATCGAGGTCAACGCGGGTCGAGAGAATGACGCCTCTCTTTGGCTCACCGTCGAAAATCGTGGGCGTCAGCGGAAGCCCGCCTCGTCCCCACGCGGCGCCCCCTCGCTGTAGCGCCGGGCAAGCGCCTGGTACTGGTCGAGGATCTTGTTCCCCAGCTCATCGGTCACCCGGCGCAGCCGGTCGCAGGAGGACTGCGCGGGGACGGCGGGCATCTCCTGCTCGATCCGTTGCGCCGCGGCGATCGCCAGCTTCTTGTAGCCCGCCTGATGGAGCGCCACCGCGCGGATGAAGCGCTCCCATTTCCGGGTGACCTCGGCGGGACGCTGCGGATTGGGTTTCAGCTTGGGCAGGAAATATTGGATGTCGACGCGGGTGGCGACGCTCAGGACGCGGCAGTGCGCGCCCTTGCGCCGGTTGGTGCGTTGCCAGTGCACACCCCACTTGGCGGCACTGTAGAGTCCCTTGCCGCCGCCGACGGAGAGCGACTTGCCGGCAAGATCGGCGCGGATCTCCTCGATGGTGGTGCCGTCGACCAGATAGTTGCGCACCTTGGCGTCGACCTGCGGCGCGGCGAGGAGGGTGGGCGAGCACGCCACCCCAGCGAGAAGGAGTAGCGTGGCAATCGTTCTCATGGGTTTCATCTGCGTTTTCTCCTGTTCATGAGGGCTCGCCGGCGGTCCCGAGGGTCGAGTTCCCCACTTGGCCTCCCGAGTCCTGGGCCTGAGCCTACGCCGGCTCAACACCGACTGGCAGCTCACCCACGGCCATCCGCTGCTGCTGGCCGAGACCTTCGTCGATCCCGCCCGCTTCAACGGCACCTGTTACCGCGCCGCCAACTGGCAGTGTCTGGGAGAAACGCGCGGCGATGCCCGCCACGCCGGTCAGTATCACCACCATGGACACCCCAAGACGGTCTGGGTCTACCCCCTCCATCGCCGCGCCCGCGACTGGCTGCGCCACACCCCGACTGGATAAGTCCAACGAAATCCCCGCCCTTCGCGAACTCCTTGAACCGCTGCCGATCGAGCAGCGAGTCATTACCGCCGATGCCCCGATAAGCTGAAAAGCCCTGCCAGGCAGCCCCCCACTTCGCAAAGCTTCCCCGCACACCGGCTGAATGCCCCCCTCGGCGGTGGACAAATACTGGGGAAATTTAGATGACGTCGTCCTGACAAGCGAACCCTGACGGATGCCGTCAGGGTTGAAATGCCTGTATAAATGCTGGATTTGCAGGGATTCGCGGTTTCCCGCGAAAGGGAAGTTGGTGGAGGTGGGGGGAGTCGAACCCCCGTCCGCAAGCACTCCGCCTTCGGCTCTACATGCTTAGCCGACTCTATTTAGGTTTTAACCGGCTACCCCCCGAGCGGCAGGGAAGGCATACGGCGATTCCGTGAGTTTTAGCGGATCGGCCCCGGACTTGCCTCACCGCGATTCCGTATGTTTCGACCCCCGTAGATCCCAGCGTACGGACACACCGGGCCGGAGGGCTCCCTACCGGGGTTTAAGCGGCGAGAGCGTAGTTGTCGTCGTTGGCAACTATCAGTTTGCGGATTGATTTACGAGGTGATCCGCACCTCGGCATGCACCTTGGGTTTTGCCACCCACGTCGAAACCGGGACACCCCCATTGGGCCAACGATTATGGCACATCCCGAACGAAAAAGTTCAGCAATCGGCGGGTGGCTCGCTCGGCGGGGCCGTGGAGCGCCTGCTCTCTTTGTTCACCGGTCTTGTTCTCCGTGATGACGCGACGGCTCAAGCAGTGGTAGCTGTTGCCGATATGCCGGATAATCGATGCGATTTAGTGAACGATAACGACGGTTTCAAGGGAAGCTCCCAATGCTCAATGACAAGGTGGTGCTGGTTACCGGCGGTACCGGTTCCTTCGGCCACAAGTTCGTCGAGGTGGTGCTCAAGCGCTACCGGCCGAAGAAGGTAATCATCTTCAGCCGCGATGAACTGAAACAGTTCGAGATGCAGCGCCGTTTCGCCAATCTGGGAGAAGGTAGGCGGCTGCGTTTCTTCATCGGCGATGTGCGCGACCGTGACCGTCTCCACCGCGCCTTCGATGGGGTCGACTACGTGATCCACGCCGCCGCCCTGAAGCAGGTGCCTGCCTGCGAGTACAACCCGATCGAGGCGGTGAAGACCAACATCCTCGGCGCGGCCAACGTCATCGACGCGGCCATCGATCAGGGGGTCTCCAGGGTGCTTGCGCTGTCCACCGACAAGGCGGCCAACCCGGTCAACCTCTACGGCGCCACCAAACTCTGCTCGGACAAGTTGTTCGCCGCCGGCAACCATTACGTCGGTGGGCGCGACATCCGCTTCGCCGCGGTGCGCTATGGCAATGTGGTGGGCAGTCGCGGTAGCGTGGTGCCGGTCTTCCTCGAGGAGCGCACCAAGGGCGTGCTGCCGATCACCGATCCGCGGATGACCCGTTTCTGGATCACCCTGGAGCAGGGCGTCGCGTTCGTCCTCGACTGCCTGGTGCGCATGCAGGGGGGAGAACTCTTCGTGCCGAAGATCCCGAGCATGAACATCGTCGATCTGGCCAACGCGATCGCCCCCGGGTGCCGCACCGAGGTGATCGGCATCCGCCCGGGTGAGAAGCTGCACGAGGTGATGATCCCCGAGGACGATGCCCGCACCACGGTGGAGTTCGATGACCATTTCGCGATCCTGCCCAATGTGAACAATGCCGACGACTATGCGGCAGAGTTTGGCGGCCGGGTCTGTCCGGAGGGCTACCGCTACAGCAGCGACGGCAACGATCGCTGGGTGAGCGCCGAGGAGCTGCGCGGGATGATCGGCCTGGTGGAAGATGAGTTTGACGGGTGAGCTGGAGCGGGCGCCCGCCTTCATCCCCTACGGCCGGCAGTGGGTCGACGAGGCGGATGTCGTCGCCGTAAGCGAGGTGCTGCGTTCCGACTGGCTGACCACCGGACCGATGGTGGGGCGCTTCGAAAATGCCTTCGCCGCGGTGGCCGGTAGTGCCCACGCGGTGGCCCTGGCCAACGGTACCGCTGCCCTCCACGCCATGGTGGCCGCCCTGGGTATCGGGCCCGGCGACGAGGTGATCGTCCCGGCGATGACCTTCGCCGCTACCGCGAACTGTGCCCTGTTCCAGGGGGCGACTCCCCGTTTTGCCGACGTCGATCCGGCGACGCTGTTGCTCGATCCCGCTGCAGTGGAGGCGCTGGTCACCCCGTCCACCCGCGCCGTCATTGCCGTCGATTATGCCGGCCAACCCTGCGACTACCCCGCCCTGGAGGCGATCGCCGAGCGCCACGGTATCGAGCTGTTGGCCGATGCCTGCCACTCCCTTGGGGGGGCGCTGGCGGGTCGGCCGGTAGGTTCGCTGGCGCGGATGAGTGCCTTCAGCCTGCACCCGGTCAAACCGATCACCGCCGGCGAGGGGGGGGTGGTGACTACCGACGACGACGTCCTGGCGGAAGCTGTGCGTCGTTTCCGCAATCATGGAATCGCCACCGATCATCGCGCGCGGGAGGCCCTGGGGACTTGGTCTTATGCCGTGGAAACGCTCGGCTACAACTATCGGTTGAGCGATATCCATTGCGCCCTGGGGCTCTCCCAACTGGGCAGGCTGGCAGCGTGGACCGAACGGCGGCGGGAGATCGCCGAGCGCTACGACCGCGCCTTCGCCGAGCTTACCGCCCTCGCGCCGTTGGCGCGGCGGGTCGGTGCGGGCTCTGCCTGGCATCTGTACGTGGTGCAGCTTGCCGAAGGCGCCGATCGCAAGGGGGTGTTCGAGGCGCTGCGTCGCTGGGGGATCGGGGTCAACGTGCACTATATCCCTCTCCATCTCCATCCCTACTACCGCGAGCGCCTGGGCGTCGAGCCGGGGCTCTGTCCGGTGGCGGAGAGGGCCTACGAGCGGATCCTCAGCCTGCCGATCTTTCCGGCGATGGGGGAGGATGAGGTGAGTCGGGTGATTGCCGCGGTGATCGATGCCATGGAGCGGTTCGCATGAGTGGGCGGTCGCTGAGGGAACTGCACGACCTGAGTGGGCGGGTGGCATTGGTCACTGGCGCCGCCGGCTTCGGCTTTGCCGGAGAGATCGTCGAGGCGCTGGCGGAGGCGGGGGCAAGCGTGATGCTCACCTCCCGCGACGCGGTGAAGGCCGAGGCCGCCGCCGCCGAGTTCCGCGCCCACGGCTTTGCGGTGGCGGGGACGGTGATGGAGCTGGGGGAGGAGGGGAGCATCGTTGCCGCGGTGGCTGGCACCGTCGCCGCCTTCGGCCGTCTCGACATCCTGGTCAACGCCGCCGCCGCGCTATGCATGGATGCGGTGGAGGCGGTGGCCATCGACGACTTCAACCGCACCCTCAACGCCAATGTCGGCGGGACGCTGGCGGTATCCCGGGCGGCGGCGCCCCACCTGCACGCGTCCGGTCGGGGGGCGATCATCAATCTCTCGTCGATCTATGGCGTGGTCGCCCCCGATCCGCGGATCTACGGCGATTCCGGACTCAACAGCCCCCTGGTCTACGGCGCCAGCAAGGCGGCCATCGAGCAGATGACCCGGTACCTGGCGATCCATTGGGCACCGACGATCCGGGTCAACTGCATCGCCCCTGGCGGGCTCTCCAACCGCCAGGGGGCGGAGTTCGTCGAGCGCTACAACTACCGCACGCCGCTCGGTCGGATGGGGGCACCGGAGGACATCAAGGGGATCGCCCTCTACCTTGCTTCCGACGCCTCCGCATGGGTTACCGGCCAGAACTTCATGGTCGACGGCGGTTGGACCGCCTGGTGAACTAGCGCTCTTTCTCCTTACGCTCCTTCATCTCGCGGAACTCATCCTTGAACTCCTTCAAGCGGGCACTGGCCCGGGCGTTCTCGAAGTAGTCGTCGTCGCCCAGTTTAAGGGCCGTCTCCAGCTGTTGGATGGCGTTGTCGAGGTCGCCGTTCTGGTAGTGGAACTCGGCCATCTGGCGGTGGGCCTCGGCGTGGCGTCCCGCCCGCTCGGCGGCGGTGGCGAGGGTCCGGCGCAGGGCCGGGCCGTCGTGGTCGTCCACCAGCGGCAACAGCACTTGGCGCGCCTCCAGCGGCCGGTCGGCGGCGAGCAGGGTGTTGGCCTTTTCCAGGCTGAGGGCGTAGTCGCCGGGATAGAGCAGCAGCGCATCGTCGAAGATGCGTAGCGCCCGTTCGGTGTGCCCGGACTCCCGCTCGACCACCGCCAGGGCGTTGATCAGCGGGGTGCGGTCGGGTTCCTGCTTGAGCAGTGCCTTCAACTCCCTGCGCGCCGCGTCGTAGCGGCCGGCGCGGGTCAGTGCCAGGGCATAGCCGTAGCGGGTGGCCACCTCGCTGTCGTAGGTCTTCTCCGCCAGCCGTTTCTCGAAACTGTCGAGCAGCTTGCGGTCCTCCTTCGCCTCCAGCACCTCCAGCTTGGCGCGCATCATCCGGTAATTGAGGCGCGACTGCGGGGCCGGGCGGGGGAGCTGGTCGGCGCGGGCCCGCGACTCGCTGATCCGGGTGGTGGTCACCGGGTGGGTGCTGAGGAACTCCGGCGGCTGTTTCTGGAAACGGTAGGCCTGGGCCAGCCGTTCGAAGAAGTCCGGCATCCCCTCCGGGTCGAAGCCGGCGCGGGCAAGGGTGCGCATCCCCACCCGGTCGGCCTCGTACTCGTTGTCGCGGGTGAAGTTGATCTGGCTCTGCACGATGCCCGCCTGGGTGGCGGCGACCGCCGCCTGGCCCAACTGGCTGTCCCGGGTGGCGAGCAGGATGGCGGCGATCAGCGCCGCCTGGTAGGCGATGCTCATCTTGCCGGAGGCGGCCACCGAGCGGGCGATGTGGTGCTGGGTGACGTGGGCGATTTCGTGGGCCAGTACCGCCGCCAGTTCGCTCTCGTTGCGGGTGGCGAGGATCAGGCCGCTGTGGACGCCGATGAATCCGCCGGGGGCGGCGAAGGCGTTGATGGTGGGGTCGCTCACCACGAAGAAGGTGAAGGGGCGGCCGTCGCCGTCGCTATGGCTGGTCAGGCGGTTGCCCAGCGAGCCCAGGTAGGCGTTGATCTCGCCGTCCTCGATCAGGGTGAGCTGGCGCCGCGCCTCGCGCATGAACGCCTCGCCCAGCTTGCGCTCCTCCTCGCGGGAGAGCACCGCGCCGGCGCTATCGCCCATGTCGGGCAGGGCGATGGCGTTGGGCGCGGCGGCCGGCAGGGCCGGCGCCAGGAACAGCAGTGGGAGGGCGACGGCGGCCCGCGTAGCGCGGCGAAGGACGGTCGAAATGCGCTGTGTATTCATGGGTTTCAGGAGGGGTGTTTGCGGGAAATACGTAGGGTTTTTTCGAGCGCAGAGGTCACCGCTATGGTAAGGTGTTTCGACACCGTTTGGGCGCTTGCGTTCCATGGCGTAATGACATATAAGTGTAAAAGTTATTTCTAATGTACGGCCGCCGGTCCGCCGGTGGCCGTGTTTTATCCAGCAGCACAATACAGAGGTGAAAAATGGCTGACTTCGATCAAGAACTGGACGCTTCCGGTCTGAACTGCCCCCTGCCCATCCTGCGCGCCAAGAAGGCCCTCGGCACCCTCTCTTCCGGCCAGGTCCTGCGCGTGGTGGCGACCGATCCTGGTTCCGTGAAGGACTTCGAGGCGTTTGCCAAGCAGACCGGCAACACCCTGCTGGACTCCGGCGAAGAGGGCGGCAAGTTCGTCTTCCGTATCCAGAAGGCCTGATCGCGGATCTTCCATCGGATCGAATCATTCCAACTCGCGGGAGGAAGACGGATGTCTGACCAGAAAAAGCTTGCCATCATCGCCACCAAAGGCACCCTGGATTGGGCCTATCCGCCCTTCATCCTGGCCTCGACGGCTGCCGCCCTCGGTTACGAGGCGACCATCTTCTTCACCTTCTACGGGTTGCAGCTCCTGCGCAAGGAGCCCAACCTGAAGGTGTCGCCGCTGGGCAATCCCGGCATGCCGATGCCCATGGGCATGGACAAGTGGTTCCCCACCCTGGGTACCGCCCTGCCCGGCATGGAGTTCGTCATGACCGAGATGATGAAGTCCAAGATGAAGAGCAAGGGCGTGGCCAGCGTCACCGAGCTGCGTGAGCTCTGTCTGGAGGCCGAAGTGAAGTTCATCGCCTGCCAGATGACCGTCGACCTGTTCGACATGAGTCACAGCGAGTTCATCGACGACGTCGAGTATGCCGGTGCCACCGCGTTCTTCGACGTGGCCGGCGACGCGGACATCACCCTCTATATCTGAAGGCGGTTCGCCGCCCGGGTTGAGGAAGAGTCCGGGTCGTACCGGAAGAAAGCGGGCCTATGGCCCGCTTTTTTGCTTACAGGGATGCAGTCGGTCGTAGGTCGCCGCTACTGCGGCGACGTAAACGAGGGCACCGCTGTTTGACTTGCCACGTATTGTTTTGAGCGGCATGGTTCGCTCGGCGAGCGCGGGTGATTTTCTCACTCCGCTGCCCCCGTTTGGTTGGGACGGTAGCCTCGACCTACTAGCCTTTGTTTCCCGTGGCGACGTCGGGATGGATGGACTTCATTTCCTTCATCTTCTTCATGGTTAAATACCCGCATCGATCGGCCCACGTTCCCGGGGGCCCTCCTGCTAGACTTTCAACACAACGAAAACGAGAGCCCACGCCATGAATGAAGCCCCTCTCCTGCTGGTGGTCGATGACGATCCGGATGTCCGGCTGCTGATGCAGCGGGTACTGCAACGCAACGGCTTCCGGGTGGAGCTGGCCGAGGGGGGAGAACGGGCCCTGGCGATGGCCGAGCAGGTGCTCCCCGATCTGGTGCTGCTCGATCTGGAGATGCCGGGGATGGACGGCTTCTCGGTGTGCCAGGCGCTGCGCTCGCGCCGCCAGTTCCTCAAGTTGCCGGTGATCATGGTCACCGCCCACCACGACGACGAGTCGGTGGACCGCTCCTATGCCGCCGGTGCCGACGAATTCATCACCAAACCGATCCACTGGGTGGCCCTGCGCAACCGGGTGCGCTACCTGATCGACGCGCGGCGCAACCAGGAGGAGTTGCAGCGTACCCGCGGCTACCTGCAGAACATCATCGATTCGATGCCTTCGGTGCTGGTCAGCGTCGATGCCGAGGGGCGGGTGACGATGTGGAACCGCGCCGCCGACGATGCCACCGGGCTCTCCTCCAGCGAGGCGGTGGGGCAGCCGCTGGAGGCGATCTATCCGCTGCTCGGTGCCCAGATGGAGGCGGTCGAGGAGGCGTTGCGCGAGCGCCAGCCGCGCAAGAACGAACGGGTGGAGAGCCGTGCCGGCGACGAGGTGCGCTACAACGACGTGATGGTCTACCCGCTGCTGGCCAACGGCGCCGTGGGGGCGGTGATCCGTCTCGACGACGTCACCAACCGGGTGCGCATCGAGAACATGATGGTGCAGACCGAGAAGATGATGTCGGTGGGCGGGCTCGCCGCCGGCATGGCCCACGAGATCAACAATCCCCTGGGTGGCATCCTCCAGGGGGCGCAGAACCTGGTCCGCCGCCTCTCCCCGGATTTGGCGAAGAACCGCCAAGTGGCCGAGGAGTGCGGCATCGACCTGGAGGCCCTCGGGCGCTACCTGGACGAGCGTGACATCTACCGTTTCCTGGAGTCGATCCGCGAGGCCGGCGACCGAGCCGCGCGGATCGTCTCCAACATGCTCCAGTTCTCCCGTCCTGCCGCCGGCCGGCGCGAACCGGCCGACCTGGCCCAGTTGCTGGAGAGCAGCGTCGAGCTGGGGGCCAGCGACTACGACCTGAAGAAGCGCTACGACTTCCGGCATATCGAGATCGTCAAGCATTTCGACGCCGAACTGCCGATGGTCCCCTGTGTCGCCAGCGAGATCGAGCAGGTGATCCTCAATCTGCTCAAGAACGCCGCCCAGGCGATGGCCGACCACCCGGTGGAGGGACGCTCGCCACGGATCACCCTGCGCACCCGCCGCGAGCCGCAGTGGGCGGTGGTGGAGGTGGAGGACAACGGGCCGGGGATGAGCGACGAGGTGCGCCGCCGGGTCTTCGAGCCGTTCTTCACCACCAAGGGGGTGGGTGTCGGCACTGGTCTGGGGATGTCGGTTTCCTACTTCATCGTCACCAACAACCACGGCGGCGAGCTGGAGGTGGTCTCCGCGCCGGGTGAGGGCTCCCGCTTCGTCATCCGCCTGCCGCTGGCCCCGCTGGAGGGGGCGGGAGCGCCGTCATGACCGCGGTGCTGGCGGTGGACGATGAGGCGGGGGTACGGCTCAATCTGGTCGCCTACCTGGAGGACGAGGGATTCGAGGTGGTGGAGGCCGACAGCGGCGAGCGGGGGCTGGAGCTGCTGGAGGGTGAGGGGATCGAGGTGGCGGTGGTGGACATGCGGATGGGCGGGATGGACGGCAACGCCTTCATCACCGAGGCGCACCGCCGCTGGCCGGCGCTGCGCTTCATCGTCTTCACCGGCACGGCCGGCTATCGGCTGCCACCGGAGGTGCGCGCGGCCGGGGTCTCCGAGGCGGAGGTCTTCATCAAGCCGTTGAGTGATATGGGGCGGCTGGCGGAGGCGGTGGTGCGCCTGGCGCGAGGCGTAGGTGGATGACGGGCGAGCGGGCCGGCGAGCCGAAGCTGCTGGTTGCCGACGACGACGCCACTGTCCGCGAGAGCATCGCCGCCTACCTGGAAGATAGCGGCTACACCGTCGTCCAGGCCGACGGCGGGCGACGAGCCTTGGAACGGTTCCGCTCCGAGTCGCCCGCGTTGGTGTTGCTCGACCTGCGGATGCCCGACATGGACGGCCTGGAGGTGCTCGAGGAGCTGACCAACGAGGCCGCCGACACGCCGGTGATCATCGTCTCCGGCGCGGGACTCATCTCGGACGCCATCGAGGCGTTGCGCCTCGGTGCCTGGGACTTCATCACCAAGCCCATCGGCGAGATGGCGATCCTCGAACACGCGGTGCGCCGCGCCCTGGAGCGCAGCCTGCTGATGCGCGAGAACCGCCGCTATCGCGAACACCTGGAGGAGCAGATCGAGCTGCGCACCGGCCAGTTGCAGCGCGAGCTGGCCGAGCGGCGGCGGGTGCAGGAGGCGCTGCGCGAGAGCCTCGGCAACGTCGAGCGGGTGGTGGAGGGGACCATCGATGCGCTCTCCCTGATGGGGGAGATGCGCGACCCCTACACCGCCGGCCACCAGCGGCGGGTGGCGCGGCTGGCGGCGGCCATCGCCCGTCGTCTGGGGCTCGACGAGGAGCGGGTCGCAGCGGTTCATACCGCCGGCCTGCTCCACGACATCGGCAAGATCTCGGTGCCGATCGAGATCCTCACCAAGCCCGGCGACATCAGCGACCTGGAATACCGCCTGATCCAGCGCCATCCCCAGGTGGGCTATGACATCCTCGAATCGATCGACTTCGCCCAGCCGATCGCCGAATTCGTCTATCAACACCATGAGCGGCTCGACGGGACCGGTTATCCCAATCGGCTGAAAGGGGAGGGGATTCGCCTGGAGGCGCGGATTCTGGCGGTGGCCGATGTGGTCGAGGCGATGAGCTCCCACCGCCCCTACCGGGCCGGACTCGGCGTGGAGGAGTCGCTGCGTGAGATCGAGCGCTACGCCGACAGCCGTTTCGATCCGGCGGTTGTGGCGGTGTGCCTGCGACTGTTCCGCCAGGAAGGGTTCGATCTCGATCCTTAAAAATCCCGCACTATTTTAAGGTTCATGTTCTGGATCAGGCGTCAATGGGGCGCACCGTTTTGGGGCGATGCATCTTTTTGGTGCGCATATTGGCCGCCTATTGCGGTTCTATTACAACAACTTGTTGTTTTTGAACCAAACCCAATCATTGGCACGAGAAGTGCTTTGTCTAGGCCCGACTTGTTCGCTTCCCGCATCGGGGGCGCGAGAACTTGAAACAACCAGGAGATAGAGAAATGCAGCACGCTATGAAGAAGACCGCCCTGATGGTTGCCCTGCTGGCCGGTTCCGCCGTTGCCCAGGCCGAGTGGAGCGCCAACGTTGCCCTGACCACCGATTACGTCTGGCGCGGCTACTCGCAGAGCGACGAGTCCCCGGCGATTCAGGGCGGCATCGATTACAACCATGAGAGCGGCTTCTACGTCGGCACCTGGGCTTCCAATGTCGATTTTGGACCGGCTAACGATGCTGATATGGAGTGGGACCTCTACGGCGGCTTCAGTGGTGAGCTTGCCAACGGCCTGGGTTATGACCTCGGCCTCGTCTACTACGGCTATCCGGATTCCACCGCGACCGAAAGCTGGCTGGAGGGCTACCTCAACCTCAGCTACGCGCTCACCGACATGGTCACCCTCAACGGAGGTCTCGCCTATTCTTCCGATGTCTACGGGATGAGCGAGGACGCCATCTACTACAACGCCGGACTCGACTTCTCCCTGCCCCAGGACTTCGGCCTGAGCGCGTCGGTCGGCTACTACGACGACGACGACAAGGTGTTCAACAATTACACCGATTGGAAGCTCGCCCTGACCAAGAGCTTCAACAGCTTCGATTTCGAGCTCGGCTACACCGACACCGACGTGAACAATGATCCCTGGGCGGATGGGCGCGTCTACCTGATGGTCTCCAAGAGCCTCTAAGCAGAACGCGGGAACCGCAGCAGATCTTCTGCGTTCTCTGACAAAGACCGCACTTCCGCGACTTTTGGGCGCCTTCGGGCGCCTGTTTTTTGCCTACTCCTCAAAGTTGGGCTATCTCCGGCAATTCCAGTAAAATTTGGCGCCTTTCTCCTGCCAACAGCGAGTAGCGCCATGCTGACCCTCTTCGGTTCCCCCGCCCTCTCTCCGTTCCGCCAGGAGCGTCTGCTGGCCACCTTGCGCGACGAGGTTCCCGAACTGGAAGAGCTCTACGGCGAATTCGTCCATTTCGCCGAGGTGAAGGGTGAGCTCGACGCAACGCAGCGGGAGGTGTTGGAGCGGCTGCTGCGCTACGGCCCCAGCGTCGAACGGCGCGCCCACCGCGGCCGCCTGCTGCTGGTCACCCCCCGGGTCGGCACCATCTCCCCCTGGTCGAGCAAGGCCACCGATATCGCCCATGTCTGCGGTCTGGCCGAGTTGGTCCGCCTGGAGCGAGGCACCGCCTACTACCTGCGCAAGGCGGGTGACGCGCCGTTCAGCGATGCGCAGTGGTCCGCCATCGCCGCCCGCCTTCACGACCGTATGACCGAGGCGCTGTTCGGCACCCTCGACGATGCGGAGGCGCTGTTCGCCCATCACGCCCCCGCGCCGCTCGCTACCGTCCCGCTGATGGCCGAAGGGCAGGAGGCGTTGGCGCGCGCCAACGTGGAGCTGGGTCTGGCGCTCGCCGCCGACGAAATCGACTATCTCGTCGACGGCTACCGGGAACTGGGACGCGATCCCACCGACGTCGAGCTGATGATGTTCGCCCAGGCCAACTCCGAGCACTGCCGCCACAAGATCTTCGGTGGCGACTGGATCATCGACGGCGAGGAGCAGCAACGCTCGCTGTTCGCGATGATCCGCAACACCTACCAGATGAACTCCGCGGGGATGCTCTCCGCCTACAAGGACAACGCCGCGGTGATGGAGGGGTTCACCGCCGGGCGCTTCTTCCCCGATCCGGCCAGCGGTGAGTACGGCTTCACCCGTGAGCCGGTACAGATCCTGATGAAGGTGGAGACCCACAACCACCCCACCGCCATCTCCCCCTTCCCCGGCGCCGCCACCGGTTCCGGCGGCGAGATTCGCGACGAGGGGGCCACCGGCCGCGGCTCCAAGCCGAAGGCGGGGCTGTGCGGCTTCTCGGTCTCCAACCTGCGCATCCCGGGGGCCGAGCAGCCGTGGGAAACCGATCACGGCAAACCCGAGCGCATCGTCACCGCCCTCGACATCATGATCGACGGCCCCCTCGGCGCGGCCGCCTTCAACAACGAATTCGGTCGCCCCAATATCTGCGGCTACTTTCGCACCTTCGAGGAGAAGGCCTCCTACGCCGACGGGGAGGAGGTGCGTGGCTACCACAAGCCGATCATGCTCGCCGGCGGCCTCGGCAACATCCGCGCCGACCACGTGGAGAAGGGGGCAATCCCCGAGGGCGCCAAGCTGGTGGTGCTCGGCGGTCCCGCCATGCTCATCGGCCTCGGTGGTGGCGCGGCCTCCTCGATGGCCTCCGGCGCCTCCGCCGAGGACCTGGACTTCGCCTCGGTGCAGCGCGGCAACCCGGAGATGGAACGGCGCTGCCAGGAGGTGATCGACCGCTGTTGGGCCTTGGGTGACGACAACCCGATCGCCTTCATCCACGACGTCGGCGCCGGTGGCCTCTCCAACGCGCTGCCCGAGCTGGTCAACGACGGCGGCCGGGGAGGGCGCTTCGAGCTGCGCGAGGTGCCCAACGACGAGCCCGGCATGTCGCCCAAGGAGATCTGGTGCAACGAGGCGCAGGAACGCTACGTGCTGGCGGTGGCCGCCGAAGACATCGAGCGCTTTGCCGCCATCTGCGCGCGCGAGCGCGCGCCCTTCGCCGTGGTCGGCGAGGCCACCGCCGAGCAGCGGCTGGTGCTCGGCGACCGCCATTTCGGCAACACCCCCATCGACATGCCGCTCAACATGCTGCTCGGCAAGCCGCCGAAGATGCTGCGCGACGTCAAGCGCCGCGACCTCACCCTGCCGGCCTTCACCACCGATGCCCTCGACCTGCGCGAGGCGGCCTACCGGGTGCTCCGTCTGCCCGCCGTCGCCGACAAGACCTTCCTCATCACCATCGGTGACCGCACCGTCACCGGCACCGTCGCCCGCGACCAGATGGTCGGTCCGTGGCAAACCCCGGTGGCCGACTGCGCGGTGACCACCACCACCGTGGAGAGCACCACCGGCGAGGCGATGGCGATGGGCGAGCGCACCCCGGCGGCGCTGATCGACGGCCCCGCCTCCGGGCGCATGGCGGTGGGCGAGGCGCTGACCAACATCGCCGCCGCGCGCATCGATTCGATCCGCGCGGTGCGCCTGTCGGCCAACTGGATGGCCCCGGCCGGCCACTGCGGCGAGGACGCCAACCTCTACGACACCGTGCGTGCGGTCGGCATGGAGCTCTGCCCCGCGCTGGGCATCACCATCCCGGTGGGCAAGGACTCGATGTCGATGAAGACCGTGTGGGAGCAGGGGGGGGAGCAGCGGGCGGTGACCGCGCCGCTGTCGCTGATCGTCTCCGCCTTCGCCCCGGTGCTCGACGCCCGCCAGACGCTGACCCCGCAACTGCGCGGCGACAAGTGCGACACCGACCTGATCCTGATCGACCTCGGCGCCGGCCGGAACCGCCTCGGCGGCTCCGCCCTGGCCCAAGTCCACAAGCAGATCGGCAACGAGGCCCCCGATGTCGACGAGCCGAAGCACCTCGCCGGCCTGTTCCAGGCGATCCAGGATCTCAACGAGTCCGACCTGCTGCTCGCCTATCACGACCGCTCCGATGGCGGGCTCTTCGTCACCCTGGCGGAGATGGCCTTCGCCGGCCGTAGCGGCCTCACCGTCAGCCTGGAGAAGCTCGGCACCGACCCGATCGCGTCGCTGTTCGCCGAGGAGCTGGGCGCGGTGATCCAGGTGCGTCGCTCGCGCCGTCACGAGGCGCTGCAGCTCCTCGAAGGGCACGGTCTGCTGGAGATGAGCCACGTCATCGGCACCCTCAACCACGAGGACCGGCTGGAGCTGCGCTACAACGGCGATCTGCTGTTCAACGAGGGGCGCATCGACCTCCAGCGCGCCTGGTCGGAGACCAGCTACCGGATGCAGGCGCTGCGCGACAACGCCGACTGCGCCCAACAGGAGTACGACGCGATCCTCGACGCCGGTGACCCCGGCATGGAGGTGCGTCTCACCTTCGATCTCAACGAGGACATCGCCGCCCCCTTCATCGCCAGCGGCGTCCGTCCGCGGGTGGCGATCCTGCGCGAGCAGGGGGTCAACGGCCAGGTGGAGATGGCCGCCGCCTTCGACAAGGCGGGTTTCACCGCGGTCGACGTCCACATGTCCGACCTCCTCGGCGGCCGGATCACCCTCGACGGCTTCAAGGGAGCGGTGGCCTGTGGCGGCTTCTCCTACGGCGACGTGCTTGGCGCTGGCGAGGGGTGGGCCAAGTCGATCCTCTTCAACCCCCGCGCCCGCGACCAGTTCAGCGCCTGGTTCGAGCGCGCCGACACCTTTACCCTCGGCGTCTGCAACGGCTGCCAGATGCTCTCCAACCTGCACGAGCTGATCCCCGGCTCCGCGGCGTGGCCCCACTTCGTGCGCAACGAATCCGAACAGTTCGAGGCACGCTTCTCCCTGGTCGAGGTGCTCGACTCGCCGTCGATCCTCCTCGCCGACATGGCCGGCTCGCAGTTGCCGATCGCCGTTGCCCACGGCGAGGGGCGCGCCGAGTTCCAAGCGGGCGGCGCGCAGGCCGCCCTCGACGACGGCACCGTCGCGGTGCGTTACGTCGACCACTACGGCAAGGCCACCGAGCGCTACCCGCTCAACCCCAACGGCTCGCCGCTCGGCATCACCGGGCTGACCACCAGCGACGGCCGGGTGACCATCATGATGCCCCACCCCGAGCGGGTGTTCCGCGCCGTCCAGCACTCCTGGCGCCCCGATTCGTGGCGGGAGGACGGCCCCTGGCTGCGCATGTTCCGCAACGCCCGCCGGTGGATCGG
>NZ_BAAHXB010000064.1:0-33282 GCF_054657215.1 Endothiovibrio diazotrophicus | reverse complement strand
CCTCAGGTCTCCTCGCCGCCGATGCCCTTCGCTCCACCGCCTCCGACGATCCGATATCCCCGCCGCGACCGGTACGCTATCCTGATCCCACTCCCGTCTCGTGCCACCGCCGTGTCCAGCGAACACCCCCATTCATCCTCTCTCCGCGGTGACCTCGCCGGCGGCCTGGTCGCCGCCCTGGTTCCGCTGCCGCGGGCGATGGCCCTCGGGGCGCTGGTCTTCTCACCGCTCGGGCCGGCGTGGCTGCCGGCCGGCATCCTGGCGGGGATCACGGCGCTGGCCATGGCCAACCTCGGGGCGCTGATCCGGGGCGGGCCGCCGTTTCTCATCCACGCCCCCTACTCCCTCTCCGCCGTGCTGCTGCTCGGCACCCTCGGCACGCTGCTGGCCCAATCGGCGCCGGGTGCGGCACCGGAGACGGCGCTCGCCCTGCTGTTCCTGGCGGTCGCCCTCGCCGGCCTGCTCCAGGTGCTGTTCGGCCTGCTGGGGCTGGGCGGGGTCGCCAAGTTCATCCCCTATCCGGTGCTGGCGGGGCTGCTCGACGGCTCCGCCGCGTTGATCCTGCTCAGCCAGGCCGCGCCGCTGCTGGGGCTTCCGGCGGCACTCCCCTGGTCCGAACTGGGCCACCACCTGGGGGAGGTTTCGCCGCTCGCCCCGGCGGTGGCGGCGGTGGCGCTGCTGGCGATCCATCTGGGCGGGCGCAGCTGGCCCCAGGTTCCGGCCCCCTTCATCGGCCTGTTGGCGGGGAGCGGCTGTCATCACCTGCTGGCGGCGCTGGGCTACGGCGCCGCCCTCGGGCCGCTGGTGGGGGAGGTGCCGGGGGGGCTGCCGACGCCCCACTATCTGGCCGGACTCCTCGCCCCCTTCGGTTCGCCGGGGGGCGTGGGGCGTATGTTGGCCCCGTTGGGCACGCTGCTGCCGGCGATCGCCGGTCTGGCGGCGATCAATTCGCTACGGACCGTGGTGGTGTGCAACGTCGCCGAGCATCTCGCCGAGGAGCGCTTCGATGCCAATCGCGCGCTGATCGGGCAGGGGTTCGGCAATTTGCTGGCGGGGGTCTTCGGCGGCATCGGCGGGGCCGGCGGGCTGCCCGAGAGCCTGGCCAACCACCGCTACGGCGGTCGCACCGCCCGCTCGCGGCTGGCTGCCGGGGCGGCAGCGCTGCTGATCCCGCTGGCGCTCTACCCGCTGCTCGCGGCGATCCCCCAGGGGGTGCTGGCGGCGATCCTGGTGGCGGCCACCCTCGGCGTCTTCGACACCTGGAGCCTGCGGCTGCCGGGGCGGGCGCTGGCCGCCCGGCGCGAGGGGGACTACGGGCCGCTGATCGACCTCGCGCTGGTTGCCAGCGTGGTGCTGGTACTGCTGGCGGCGGGGATCTTCCAGGCGCTGGCGGTAGGGCTGTTGATCTCGGTGGCGTGGTTCATCGTGCGCATGGGCAAGTCGGTGATCCGCGCCGAGTACCGGGTCGGCGAGCTTCACTCCAACACTTGGCGAGCGCAGGGAGAGGTGGAGCTGCTGCTGCGCGAAGGGGGCCGCATCCGGCTACTGGAGCTGGAGGGGGCGCTCTTCTTCGGTACCGCCGACCGCCTCGCCCGGCGGGTGGACGAGCTGCTCGACGAGGAGGTGGAGCAGATCGTGCTGGATTTCTACCGGGTCGGCGACGTGGACACCACCGGCGCCCGGCTGGTGGCCCAGTTGGCCGAACGCTGCGGCAGGCGCGGGGTGCCGCTCCACCTCTGCCACCTCGACGAGGACGGCCGCCACCACCGGGAACTCGCTCGGCAGCTGGCGGGGTTGCCGGGGGCGCGACCGGCGGCGAGCCGCGAGGAGGGGCTGGCGGCGGCGGAGGACGGACTGCTCGACCGGCTCCTCGGCCCCGATCGCTACCGCCACGAGATCCCGCTGGCGGAGAGCGGATTGGCGGCGGGGATGGACGAGGCGGAGCGGGCCGTGTTGCTCTCCTACCTGGAGCGGCTGGAGCTGGCCGATGGAGCGGTGGTCTTCCGCCAGGGGGAGCCGGGCGACGCCCTCTACCTGATCGTGCGCGCCCGCGCCCGGGTGGTGCTGCGGCTCGATGGCGGCCACGAGCGGCTGCTCGGCAACCTCTGTACCGGCACCCTCTTCGGCGAGATGGCGCTGCTCGACGGCAGCCCGCGCTCCGCCGACGTGCGCGCCCTCGGCCCGCTCACCTGCTACCGCCTCTCCCGCGACGCCGTCGACCGCCTGACCCGCGACCATCCCCGGTTGGCGGTGCACCTGCTGGCCGGGCTGGGGCGCGAGCTGTCGCTACGGCTGCGCTACGCAAACAGCAACCGTGCCGCCCGTTAGGGGGGGTAGCCTGCGAGGCCGGATATCATCTCCCGATGGCCGGGCTCACCCGGTAAGCGGCATCGAACCGCCCCCGTGGGGAGTAGGGCCCTGGGTCTGGAATTTTAGTCGATCCACCCGCCGAAACGCTCTCATTCGGATCCTAGGCCATTGAGGATAAGAGAGATTTCTGACGGGTTGTCAGACGATACAGGAAGTTTTTCGCCCACTCTTGGCAATGGGTGGGCGAGAACCGCCTGTTGGGAATAGTGTTTATGCCGGAGTGAAGTTGCATCGGGTAGCTTCGCCCCATCTAGTGGGTGTCCCGTGAACTTCCCCGGTTGGCGATCGGGTAGAACCTGGAAGCGAGCGCGCCATAAATACAGAATTCGGCGAATCCAAAGACAAACCACATCGCAGCCAGCGAGCCGGGAATCGGGTAGATCAAATATTGATTTGTGTCGACCAGCAAGCCGGCGAGGATTCCGAATAGCGCCCCATGGGCCAGGCCGGCTCCAAGTCCCGGGGTGCGAACATGGCGGGCGTAGGAATAGACAAACAGGATGGCGACGCCAAGGGTTACCAGGAGGCCAAGCGTCAGGCTCCTGTCCGCCGCCGGTCTGGCTACCAGTTCAAGGGCCCGGTCGGCTTCCTTCAGTAGAAGCAGATGAACGATCCCATTCCACACAAGAGCAAAGATGAATATCGTCGCTACCGCTGGAATAAACCGCCGCATGTTCATGGGAAACTCCTGATCAGCCCATCCGGCGCCAGTGGGGGAGGAACGGCTCGCCGAGCTGGGCCAGTTGCCCGCCATCGACGTTTGCGCCTTCGCGGTGATGAGCAATCATACCCGTGCCTTGCGGCGTGTCGATGCCGGGCATTCAATATTCCGTTGTTGTGGGTGTCCCGCCAATTCCTCCGGGTCGTATCGCCTCGAACATCGCATCGCCGATCAGGCCCTCGGCGCGGTTGGCCTTCACCAACTCGTCGAAGGTCGGGCCGTCCGGGTAACGGGGTCAGGTCTTGCTTTTTGCCTAAGGCGTTGGCAGGAATACCCCCTCTTTGGCCGCAAGGGTTGGACCAGTCACCCCATCCAATTCTCCACCTCCAACCCCGGAATACGCCCGAACTTCCGGGCAGCTGCAGGGACACCCAAGGCAACGGGCGCCCAAAACAACGGGCGCCCCAAAAACGTCCTTTGTGACCTGTTGCTGCAGGATGTAGGAATTTTCTTACTGGCTATCAGGCAAAAGCGCAAATTTGCCCTCACCCCTTGAAACTCCGTTGCCGCCTCTCGATACTGTGCAAAACAACACGGTCATTCCACCGGGGTACCGCTCCATGACCACCGCCCCTCCCGCTCCCGCCAACAACGCTCCGCGCTGCCTCACCAACACCCTCGATCACCTCCCCGAGCCGAAGCGGCATCGGCTCCAGCTGATCAAGGAGCGGATCTGCCAGACCGTGCCCCTCGACTGGCTGGTGCTCTTCGGCAGCTACGCCCGCGGGGACTGGGTCGAGGACCCGATCCATCGCTACTTCTCGGACTACGATCTGTTGGTGGTGGTCTCCGAGGAGTTTTTGCTGCGGCGGTCTGCGCTGTGGGAGCGGCTGGAGCGGGAGCTTCAGGCGATCGCCGGGCGGGTGCCGGTCTCGCTGCTGGTTCACACCGGCAAGGAGGTGAATCACGAGATCCGCATGGGGCAGTACTTCTTCTGCGACATCATGAACGAGGGGGTGGTGCTCCATGACGGCCACCGCTCGCAGTTCGCCCACGTCAAGGCGCAGACGCCGGAGGAGAGGTTGGCGCTGGCGCAGCACAACTTCCGCTACTGGTTCAACAGCGCAGCCGGCTTCTGGCAGGGGACGCGCTACTTCATGAACCGCGGGGAGTTGGCCCACGCCGCCTTTCTGCTCCATCAATCGGTGGAGCGGTACTACCACTCGGTCACGTTGGTATTTAATGGCTACAAGAACAAGTGCCATAACATCGCCAAGCTGGCGGACATGGGGGCGGAGCTGCATCAGGCGTTGGTGGGCGCGATGCCTCGCGAGGAGGTGGCGGACAAGGCGCTGTTCGACCTGTTGAAGCGGGCCTACATTGAGGCGCGCTACTCCAAGAGCTACCGGATCAGTGAGGAGGAGCTGACGCTCCTGCGGGCCCGGGTGTCGGATCTGGCGCAGCGGGTGTTGGCGGCCTGCGGGGAGAAGCTGGCGTCGTTCTGCGGCGCGGAGGCGGTGGGGGCATTGCCCGCGGTACCGGAGGATGAGGAGGCGCCGGGATTGCCGCCGTTGCCGGACGTGGAGGACCGGGGCGCGATGGAGCGATGGGGGCGGCTGGTGGCGGCGGAGCAGCGGGAGACCGGTATCGCCGAAGGTTTGGAACGCGGTTTGGCCGATGGGAAGGAACAAGGAGAACTCGCCCGCGCCCGCCGCATCGCGGAGACGCTGCTGGCGAAGGGGATGCCGGCGGAAGAGGTGGCCGAGACCACCGGTCTCTCGGTCGAAGAGGTCACGGCGCTCGCCGGCTTGTGCTGACTCCCATGTCATACACGAACGTTGGAAAATCGAGCGCCGAAACGCTACGCTATACGACGCTCACATGATCCGGAGTTTCAGGCACAAGGGGATCGAACCGTTCTTCAGGACCGGTTCGAAGGCGGGTATCCAGGCGCAGCACGCCGCCAAACTCGCCCGCCAATTGCGTCAACTCGACGACGCCCGCAGGCCTCAGGACATGAATGTTCCCGGCTGGAGACTCCATCGGCTCGAAGGTGACTTGGCCGGCCATTGGTCAGTGTGGGTCAACGGCAATTGGCGCCTCTTCTTCGCGTTCGACGACGAGGATGCCATCCTGGTCGATTACGACGATTACCACTAGGTGGCCACCATGACCACAATGCACAACCCGCCCCACCCCGGTGATACTCTCAAGGAGGACATCCTCCCCGCCCTGGGCCTCACCGTCACCGACGCGGCTCGCCAGTTGGGGGTTACCCGCGCAACGCTCTCTCGGGTGCTCAACGGCCGTGCCGCCATCTCCCCTGAAATGGCGCTGCGTCTGGAGCAATGGCTCGGAGGGCCCGACGACGGTCCCAGTGCCGAAACCTGGTTGCGAGGGCAACTCGCCTATGACCTCTGGCAGGCCCGCCAGAAGAGCCCCCCTCACGTCCAGCGCGCTGCCTGATTCGATCGGTTGGAAAGCGGCCTATCGGGACCCCGCTGGTTCGGGCGGCGGGTCCTCGGGGGCTTCCAGGTCGATGTCCTCCTCCCACAGGGGCCGAAACAGCTCCGCTGCCATGCGCGGGGGTTCGGGGACCAGCCGCGCCACGATCTTTCCATGGCGGGTGATCAATACCTCTTCTCCCGCCTCCACGGCGGCCAGCAGCGCAGAAAATTTGGCCTTGGTTTCGACCACCTGGACGGTTCTCACCGGTTGATCTCCTGCATGGAGGGTCATATGACCAAATGAGTGTCTTTGGGCGTGCCGTCAAAGTCTCGCGTCTGCTACCGACCGGTTACACGGGCACCGCGGTACTCTCCACCACCCGCCGCAGCACGAAGCTGGAATGCACCCCCGTCACCCCCTCGATCCGGGTGATCTTCTCCAACAGCAGATGCTGAAAGGCATCCATATCCCGCACCACCACCTTGAGCTGGTAGTCGGCATCCTGGCCGGTGATCAGCAGGCACTCCAGTACCTCCGGCAGTTCGGCGACCTTCTCCTCGAAGTTGGCGAAGCGCTCCGGGGTGTGGCGGTCCATGGAGATGTGGATCAGGGCCATCAGGGAGAGGCCCAGCTTTTTGGCGTCGAGCATCGCCCGGTAACCGGCGATCACCCCCGCCTCCTCCAGGGCGCGGACGCGGCGCAGGCAGGGGGAGGGGGAGAGGCCGATGCGTTCGGCCAGCTCCTGGTTGCTGATCCGGCCCTCGCGCTGCAGCAGTGCGAGTATCTTCCGGTCGTAGCGGTCGAAGTCCATAACGGTGTCTCCAACACGGAGGGCAACGAGCATTGTCCGGTGAACGATTATCGGCGCTAGGAGCCTGTCGGACTATGGGGGATCGAGCTGCGGGAGGGCAGGAGGGCGGCCCCAATTTTTCGAAAGTCCGAGGAGAATAGCGAGCTATTTGACGAGGATTTTCGGAAAAGTGGGGCCGTCATCCCGCTTTCGCGGCCGATTCACCCATAGTCCGACAGGCTCCTAGGGTAGCCGATGGGCGGATGACGATCCCCGTCGCGCCTTGACGATACCGGGGTGGGATGGGAGCATTTTTTCACACTCACGGATGATTCTCGCCCCGTTTCGCTCTTCATGCGGCCGCCGTAGGCGGTGGATGGGAGACGCAGGGGATGCCGTCATCCACCCATGGGGAGTACGCCGTGGACGTCTGGACGTCGAATATCGTCATCACCCTGGTTTTCGAATGGCACAGGCCGATTCTGGAGCCGCTGCGGGACATCCTGGCCGCACGCGGCCATGCCGTGGAAACGATTCGGGTCAACGACCTGCGGGCCGGTTGGCGGCCGCGGATCATCCCCGATCTGCTGGTGACCGCGGATGCGGGTCCGGCGCAGTTTATCGGTGAGACCTTCCCCGGCGTGCCGATCCTCCACGTCGGTCACGGCTTGATCAGCAAGAATCAGCCGGGGCTGTACTATCCGCTGGTCGATTACGTCTGTGTCTCGGGTGAAGACACCGCCCGGCGTCTGGAGGCAAGGGGGCATACGCCGCGCAAGCGGATCTTCGCCACCGGCATGATCCAGTCCGACCCGCTGTTCCGTGGCGACACGGCGCCGGTGCGCGTCGCGGCGTGCCCGACCTGCATCGCCTATACCCCTACCTGGAATCCGGAACTCAACTCGGCGCGCATGCTCGGACGGGAGGTGGTGGAGCGTATCCGCGGCACGGATACCGCGATCGGCGTCGTCATCAAGCCGCACCCGCACATCGCGGTCAGCGACCCGGAGATGATCGCGCTCTGGCGGGAGTTGGCCGCAACCCGCCCCAACGTCGTGCTGCACGATCCCGACGCTGACCTGATCCCCGTGCTGCTGGGCGCGGATCTGCTGGTTTCAGATGCATCCAGCGCCATTTTTCACTATCTGGCGCTCGATCGGCCGATCGTGCTGATCGACAACCCCGCGCGAACGGGAGCGGTCGCGACGTTCGACCCGCAGGGCATCGAGTGGACGCGCCGGGACATCGCCCGCTGCGTCACTGCCGCCCACACGCTGAGCGATGCGGTGGTGGCGGAACTCGCCGATCCGGATGCGCGCCGGCCGGCTCGCCAGGCCCGTCGGCGGGAACTGTTCGGCGAGTTGACCGATGGCCGGGCCCGCGAGCGGGTGGCTGGGGTCGTCGAAGAGATCCTGCGGAACGAGGCGTGGATCGGGGCGCGGAAGGGGGAAGCGGATGAACGGTGAAGGCGGTTCGATCTATGCCAAGGTGGTGGGTGACATCCTGCATCCGGGGCATGTCCGCTTCTTCCGCGCCGCACGGGCCCTCGGTTCCCGACTGACGGTCTGCGTCGTGGGCGATGATCGCGTCGCCGCCTACAAGGGACGCCCGCCGCTGTTGAGCCAGGCGGAGCGGATGGAGGTAATCGCCGCCTGCCGCTGGGTCGATGCGGTGATCGGGGACGGTCCGAAGATCATCGATCGCGTGTTCATGGATCGTCACGGCTTCGACATCTACGCCTTCGGGGCCGCTGATGCCCGGGAGATGGCGGCGAAGTTGTCGGATTGCGCCGACCTTCCGGAGCATCGGCGTCGGCACATCCCCTACACCGAGGGGATCTCCTCGTCGGTGCTGCGGCAGCGGCTGGCGGAGATGGCGTGAGGAGGCATTGCGGTTGGCGGGTCTCCACGGCTCTCCGTGCCTCGAACATCCTGCTCGGCAATAAAATTTCAGTAATCGTGCGTTTCGTGCGTTTATATTGTTGAAGAATCTCCTCTAGTCGAACGATTAGCAATCGAATTCCACCTCCATAGACGTAACCTATCCCTGTCGCCGAAAGGTGGCCGGCAGCGCTTTCCCACCGAAAGACTGCCGTCGGGCCGGCCCCACAAGGGCCGGTGACGTCCTCTCCCCACCCCCGGAGCGGACCCGCGGAGTCCCTGAACGAAACGCGCCATCCCCGGCATTTCGTTCAGGGTCTCCTCTCTCTACCTCGTATTCAGGGAACCCCCATCATGAAACCCTTCGACCACCGCAAGTACCGCCCCGCCCCGGCCGTGCCGATGAGCAACCGGCGCTGGCCCTCCCGTTCCATCGCGCAGGCGCCGATCTGGGCCAGCGTCGATCTGCGCGACGGCAATCAGGCGCTGCTGGAGCCCATGAGCGTCACTCAGAAGCGCCGTTTCTGGGAGCTGCTGGTGGCGGTCGGCTTCAAGGAGATCGAGGTGGGCTTTCCCGCGGCCAGTCAGCACGACTTCGACTTCGTCCGCTGGCTCATCGAGAAGGATCGCATCCCCGAGGACGTCACCATCCAGGTGCTGGTGCAGGCCCGTGAGGCGCTGATCGAGCGCACCTTCGAGGCGCTCAAGGGGGTGCGGCGGGCGATCGTCCACCTCTACAACTCCACCTCCACGGTGCAGCGCGAGCGGGTCTTCGCCAAGGATCGCGACGGCATCACCGCCATTGCGGTGGATGGCGCGCGCTGGATTCAGCGGGAGGCGGCGAGGTATCCGCAGAGCGAGTGGGTCTTCGAGTACTCGCCGGAGAGCTTCTCCAATACCGAGCCGGATTACGCGGTGGCGATCTGCGATGCGGTCACCGAGGTCTGGCAGCCGACCCCGGCGCGGCCCTGCATCATCAATCTCCCCTCGACGGTGGAGAGCGCCACGCCCAACGTCTTCGCCGATCAGGTGGAGTGGTTCTGCGACCATGTGGCGCGGCGCGATTCCATGATCATCTCGCTGCACACCCATAACGACCGCGGTACCGCGGTGGCCGCCGCCGAGCTGGGCCTGCTCGCCGGGGCGGATCGCATCGAGGGGACGCTGCTGGGCAACGGCGAGCGCACCGGCAACATGGACGTGGTGACCCTGGCGATGAACCTCTACAGCCAGGGGATCGATCCGGGTCTCGACCTGTCGCGGCCCGACGAGATCATCGACACCTACACCCGCTGTACCGGCCTGCCGGTCCACCCGCGCCACCCGTGGATCGGCGAGCTGGTCTATACCGCCTTCTCCGGCAGCCACCAGGACGCGATCCGCAAGTGTCTCGCCAAGCAGCAGGCGGACGAGCCGTGGCAGGTGGCCTACCTGCCGATCGATCCGCGCGACCTCGGCCGCGACTATCAGGAGGTGATCCGGGTCAACAGCCAGTCGGGCAAGGGGGGCGTCGCCTTCGTGCTGGAGCGCGACTACGGGCTCACCCTGCCGCGCTGGATGCAGGTGGAGTTGGCGCGCATCGTCCAGGCGGAGAGCGAGCGGCGCGGCGGCGAGGTGGATGGCGAGACCATCCACCGGCTGTTCGTCGAGCACTTCGTCGCCGGGGTGGAGGCGCCGGCCCTCGACGGTTACCGCCTCGATCGCGACGGCGGGGTCGACCGGATCGAGGCACGGGTGCGCGAAGAGGGCGCGGTGCGGACCATCCACGGTGAGGGCGAGGGGGCGCTGTCGGCCTTCGTCGATGCCTGGCAGCGGTATAGCGGGCAGGCGGTATCGGTGGTCGACTACAGCGAGCACGCCCTCGGCGAGGGGACCGATGCGGAGGCGGCGGCCTATGTGCAGCTCTCGGTTGACGGGCGGCGGGTGGGCGGGGCGGCGTTCGATCACGATACGGTGAGTGCCTCGCTGATGGCGGTGATCGCGGCGCTGAACCGGGCGCGGGGGACGACGGCGCGGGCCGCTTGAGTCGAGGAGGGGCGGTGGCGACCATTCCGGCGTACAAGGTCGCCGCTACCGCGGCGACGCGAACGAAGGCACCTGCGGGGAATCTTGCTTGCCCTGCCGAATGGGACGAAGCCGTCGGGAAGTTGCTGCCAGCCCCGATCGTGCCGTCTTCGTTCGCGTCGCCGCAGTAGCGGCAACCTACGTCTCGGTGTGAGGCGGGGTGGTGCGGTACACTGTCGCGCCAAATGGCCGCCTCTCTCGCCCCCCTTCGATGATTGCTCTGTGGAAACGATCCCTGCTGCTGCTGCGGCTACGCCACCGGCTGGAGCCGGAGCGGGCGGTGGATTGGCGCACCCTCCATCGGCGTGACCGCCAGTGGTACCTCGCCTCCGCGGAGCGGCGCCGCTGGCCGCTGTTGGCGGCGTGGCTCGGGCAGTGGGAGACGCCGGTCCACGACCGTCTGGCCCTGCTGCTGGCGGGCTTCGGGGTGGTGGCGCTGGCAGCGGGCTTTGCCCTGGTGGCGGGGCTGCTCACCTTCTCGCCGCTGGAGCGGATCAACCTTCTCTGGTTCCTTCTCCTCGCGGTCTTCCTGCCCCTCCTCTGGTGGCTGCTCACCCTGTTGTTCCACGCCACCGGACTGCCCCTGCCGCTCGCCGATCTGCTCAAGCGCCGCCTGCCGGCGGAGGCGCTCGCCTCTCCTGCCGCGCCCCTGGTGAGTGCCACCGCCCGCCTCCTCGGCCATGCCCTCGCCACACTCTTCGCGCTGGGTATGGTGGCGGCCTTCGCCCTCTATCTGCTGGTCACCGATCTCGCCTTCGGCTGGTCCTCCACCCTCCAGCTGGGCGGCGACTGGCTGCACCGGGCGACCTCGCTGCTCGCCGCGCCGTGGGCCTCGCTGTGGCCGGCGGCGGTCCCCTCGGCGGAGCTGGTCGAGGCGACCCGCCACTTCCGCGCGGCGCTGCCCGAGGGGGGCGACCCCGCCCGCCTCGGCCAGTGGTGGCGCTTCCTCTGGATGTGCTTGGTGACCTATGTACTGCTGCCGCGGCTGGCCAGCACCGCGTTCTATTGGTGGCAGCTGCGCGCCATGCAGCGGGCGCTGGTGGAGAACGACGTGCTGATCGGTGGCCTGTGGCAGCGCTTCACCACCGAGTGGGCGGACCACGAGGCCGAGGTGGTGGAACAGCGGCAGCCGGCCCCCGCGCTCGCCCCGCTGGAGCACGGCGAGGCGGCCTACGCGGCGGCGATCCGCTGGGGGGTCTGGCCGGCGGGGCTGGCGGGACCGGCGTCGCGGCACGCCTCGGCCTGGTACACGGTGGCCGACCCGGAGGAGGCGGACGCGGTGGTGGCGCGGTTGGAACTGCCGCCTGGGGCGGCGGGGTTGCTGCTGTGCAAGGGGTGGGAGCCCCCCACCGGCGAGCTGGCCGACTTCTGCCGGCGCCTCGCGACCATGCCCGGTCGCTGGTTCCTCCAGCCGCTGCCGTTGCCGGAGATGGACGGGCCGCGTCGCCGCGCCCTGATGGCCTCGTGGGTCGCCTGCATGGCGGAGCTGCCGGAGGGATTCCACCTGATCGACGGGGACGGCGATGAGTGATCATCCGGTCTTCGCGGTGGTCGGCCACCCCAACAAGGGGAAGTCCTCGGTGGTTGCCGCCCTCACCCAGAACGACGAGGTGCAGATCTCGCCGCTCTCCGGTACCACCCGCGTCGCCCAGCGCTTCACCCTGCGCCTCGACGAGCGGGTGGTGTTCGAACTGGTGGACACCCCCGGGTTCCAGCGCGCCGCCCGCTGTCTCGCCTGGCTGCGTGCGGAGGAGGTTTCCGCCGACCGGCGGCCGGCGCGCACCCGCGCCTTCGTCGAGCAGTTCAACGGCGGGGAGAGCTTCGCCGACGAGGTGGCGCTGCTTCGCCCTATCGTCCAGGGGGCGGGGATCGTCTACGTGGTCGACGGCTCGCTCCCCTACAGCCCCGAGTACGAGACCGAGATGGAGATCCTGCGCTGGAGCGGCCAGCCGCGGCTGGCCCTCATCAACCCGATCGGTGGCGACCACTACGTCGAGCAGTGGCAGCAGGCGCTCAACCAGTATTTCAGCCTGGTGCGGGTGTTCGACCCGCTGCACGCCGGCTTCGAGCAGCACCTCCAACTGCTGCGCACCTTCGGCCAGCTCGACCCGGCACGGGTCGAGGCGTTCGACCGCGCCATCGACGAATTGAAGGGGTATCGGCAGCAGAAGCTGGAGCAGGGGGCGCGGATCATCGTCGACACCCTCCACCGGCTGCTTACCTACCGTCAAGAACCCGGCCTGCTCCCCGAGGTGGTTGGGGGGGTGGTCGAGGGGGACGAGATGGTGCGCTTCAACGACCGTCTCAACCGCATCGAGCGCGAGGGGCAGCGCGCGCTGGAGGCGCTCTTTCTCTACCATCGCCTGGAACCGGAGATCGCCCGCCTGGAGGTGCGCCGCAGCGCGTTGATGGACCACGAGCAGTGGGCCGACTGGGGGCTCAGCCGCAGCCGCCTCACGGTGGTCGGCGCCGGCGCCGGCACCGCCCTGGGGATCGCCGCCGACGTCGGAACCGGGGGCGCCTCGGTGCTGCTCGGCGCGGTGGGCGGCGGGGTGGTCGGCGGCCTCTCCGGCTGGCTCGGCGGGCGCGGCGGCAAGGGGTGGCTGCGCGAGCGCCTCCCCGACTGGCTTCCGGGCGGCGAGCGGGAGGGGATCGGGCCGGTGGGCGACCCCAATTTCGCCTTCGTCATCCTCGGCCGCACCCTCGCCCATACCGCCGCCATGCTCCATCGCAGCCACGCCGACCGGGGGTCGTTCCGGCTCGGCAACGAGGAGCTGGGGCGGATGCAGGGGTTGGAGTTGAAGACCCAACTGCGGCTGTTGAAGCTGTGCCGCCGGCTGATCCGCGAGGGGCCCCAGGGACGCGCCGGACGCAAGCTGCGGGAGTGGCTGCTGGAGCAGTTGGAGGCCCACCTATAGGGCGCCCCGCAGGCGCCGTGGCCGCTCGGTGGGCACGGCGGTTTCGTTCCGCACGGCGCCCGCGGGGCGCCCTATGGCGCGATCAATCCCCAGCTCTCCGCCTGCCCGGGATCGCCGAAGATCGCCATCGCGGTGGTCATCGGGCGGAAGCCGAGGGTGCGGTAGAAGCCCTGTTGCCCGGGGACGGCGTAGAGGATCACCTTGCGATGGCTGCGCAGCGGTTCGAGCAGGGCCTCCACCAGCTTTCGGCCGTAACCCCCTCCCTGGTGCTCCGGCGCGACCACCACGTCGCACACCACCGCGCAGTCGAAGCCGTCGGAAAGGGCGCGGGCGGCACCGCACAGCTGCCCGTCCAGATAGAGGAAACGGCGCTGACGGCTGTTCTCGAAGACCTCCCGCAATCGCTGCGGATCACGGGCGCCGAGGGGCGTCCGTTGGTAGACCGCTGCCAAGCGGGGCCATTCGTCCTCTGCAAGTCGTTCGGTGAAGTCGATCTTCATTACCTCGTCTCTCCTCGTGCCGTTTCTGTGCGGGGACCGGCGGGGAACTCCGCCACCCGTCGCAAGCCCGGATGGTTCGTTATCGAAGTACGCTAGGAGCATATCGCGGCATCCAGTGCACCACGTTCCTCCCGGGGCGCCCTATCTCCGCCCCACGCTGACCAACGCTCGAACAAAATTCTGCTAACTTAGCCAAGGCGCCCGCACGCCCGGAAAGGTTCGTCGCGCCGCCACTCCATTCACAACGAGAATACCCCATGAAAACCATCGCATCGCTGCTCTTCGCCGCCGCCCTGCTGAGCGCCACCGCGGCCCGGGCGGAGGACCTTCAGTTCCAGCTGCGCAACCAGACCAGCACCGAGATCGTCGCCCTGCAGGTCTCCACCGTCCACACCGACAGCTGGGAGGAGAACCTGATCGCCGGCTACGTCCTGCCGGCCGGCAACGAAATGGACGTGGTGATCGCCGACGGTGCGCGGACCTGCCGCTACGATCTCCTCATCACCTTCGCCGATGACACCCACATCGAGGATCGCGACGTCGATCTCTGCGAGTTGGGCACCTACACCGCCGAAGATTGACCCACCGGTACCGTCGAGCAGGGAGGGTCGTCCGTGCACGACCAACATTACGTCATCCATACCGCCACCCGTGAGGAGGTGGATCTGGCCGTTGCCTGGGCCGCCGAGGAGGGGTGGAATCCCGGGGTGAACGACGCCGCCTGCTACCACGCCGCCGATCCGGAGGGCTTCCTGGTCGGCCGGCTCGACGGCGCGCCGGCCGCCACCATTTCGGCGGTGCGCTACGGTGACGCCTTCGGTTTCCTCGGCTTCTACATCGTTCGTCCGGATCTGCGGGGCAACGGTTACGGCTGGGCCATCTGGCAGGCGGCGATGGCGCGGCTGGAGGGGCGGGTGGTCGGCCTCGACGGGGTGGTGGCGCAGCAGGCGAACTACCGCAAGTCGGGGTTCGGCCTGGCCTACCGCAACGTCCGTTATCAGGGCCGTGCGGGGGGCGCGTCGGCAGCCGATCCGGGGGTGGTGGAATTGTGCTCGCTGCCATTCGACGAGGTTGCAGCGTTCGAGCAGCCCTTTTTCCCGGCGGAGCGCGCGGAGTTCCTCCGCGCCTGGATTGGCCAACCGGAGAGTGCCGCGCTGGGACTGCTCGAGGACGGACTGGTGGGCTACGGGGTGATCCGCCGCTGTCTCGACGGGTGGAAGGTGGGGCCGCTGTACGTCAACGAAGCGGGGCAGGCGGAACGGCTGCTGGCGGCGTTGACGGCGCGGATCCCGGCAGGGGAGACCTTCTTCCTCGACGTGCCGGAGGCCAATCCGGCGGCGGTGGCCCTGGCCCGGGGGCACGCCATGGAGGTGGTGTTCGAGACCGCGCGGATGTACCGCGGGCCGGCACCGGCGCTGCCGGTGGACCGGATCTTCGGGGTGGCCTCCTTCGAGATCGGTTGACCGCCGTGCAGCCATCCGGGGGGGGCTCCGGACAACCGTTTTTTTATTGGCACGAAGGGGGAATATCCATTTCCTGCCTTCCTGCCTTTCGTGTTGGCGATCATGGGACAGCTTCGCGGGCCCCAAATGGAGGATGGCCGGTTATCATCAACCTATCGATTGGCAAAGCGACGCCAACGCATTATCATTTCGTAATATACGCAATATTGTTATGCTTATATAATCGATTTATTTACAGAAGGAGATCCACCGAATGTTGCGCAGTCTCGCCCTTTCCCTGATTACCGCCCTGCTGCTGCTCACCGCCGCCACCGTCCGTGCCGATGCGATCACCGAAGAGCAGGTCTTCGCCATGGTCGACCGCGCCGTGGCGTTGCTCAACGAGGAGGGCGATCCGGCGCTTGCCACCATCGGCACCCCCAACGGGGAATTCGACCAGGGGGAGCTCTACGTCTTCGTCTACGACACCAACGTGGTCATGCTCGCCCATCCGGTGAAACCCACCCTGGTGGGGCGCTCCTACAAGGGCAAGCCCGACGCCAAAGGCAAGAAGTTCCGCGACATGATCGTGGAGAACGCCCTCAACGGCGGCGGCTGGGTCGACTATGTCTACCAGAAGCCGGGTGTCTCCGGGCTGCACAAGAAGAAGGTCTTCAGCAAGCTTGCCGAGCACGGCGGCAAGCAGTACGTGGTGGCCTGTGGCATGTACGCGAACTGATCCCCCATCCAGACGATCGCCTGATTCCCGGCGGGGCAATGGATTGCCCCGCCTTACTCGTTTATCCGGTATCCCGTTATGCGTATTCGCACCAAGCTGCTGATCCTCTCCCTGTTGCCGATCGTCGGCATCGCCGCCCTGGCCTGGCTGTCGGTCTCCGGGGCGTCGCGGAGCACCGCGGCGATGGACCACATCTACCAGGACAAGGTGCTGGTGATGGAGAGTCTGGCGGCCCTCTCGGCGGATATGGGCGAGGCCCACATGGCGTTGATGGAGCTGGGCAGCCTGGCGATGTTCGGTGCCGACGAGGCGCGCATCCGCGGTGTTGCCGGCGACGGGATGAAGCGCTTCAACGGCGCGCTGGAGCGGCTCACCACGGCGATTTCCGCCGGTCAGGTGAACGGCGGCGCGGAGCTGCTCCAGCCACTGCGCGACGATGCCCGCGACTACCTCAAGCGGTTCGAGGAGATCGTCGGTTTTGCCGTCGCCGGCGACTCCTACAGCTCCTTCGAGAAGTACCGCGAGGCCAACGCGCCCTACCGGCGTATCCGCACCCGGGTGGAGGGGCTGATCGCCGCCCAGAGCGGCGACACCCGCCAGGTCTACGAGGCCTCCGCCGGTGAGGCGCGCAACCGCACGCTGGTGCTGATCGGGCTGGCGGTGGCGGTGGCGGTGGTGGCGTTCGGCATCTCCGTGGCCCTCACCGCACAGATCGCCGGCCATCTGGGCAACACCGTCGGCATGCTGCGTGAGATCGCCGCCGGCGCCGGCGATCTCACCGCCCGGCTGCGGGAGCAGGGGAAGGACGAGTTCGGTGAGTTGGCCCACCACTTCAACCGCATGATGGAGAAGCTCCAGGAGATCGTCGGCGCGGTGCGCGCCAGCGCCGGCGAGGTGGCCGCGGATACCGCCGACCTGGCCACCGCCTCCAACCAGATGTCGGAGGTGAGTCGCTATCAGGCCGAATCGGTGGCCAACATCTCGCGGGTGGTGGAGCGCATCGACGCCGCCTCGGTGGAGATCTTCGGCGTGGTTGCGGAGAACATGGAGCGAATTCATCTGGCCACCACCCTGGTGGAGGAGGGGCGCGGCGAGCTGGCCGGCAACATCCGCGGGATGGAGGAGATTCGCCGGCGCAACGGGCTGCTGCTGGAGACCTTCTCGGCACTCGCCCGCTCCTCCGGCGAGATCCGCCAGATCGTGGTGGCGATCAACGACATCGCCGACCAGACCAATCTGCTGGCGCTCAACGCCTCGATCGAGGCGGCGCGGGCCGGCGAGTCGGGGCGCGGCTTCGCGGTGGTCGCCGACGAGGTGCGCAAGCTGGCGGAGAAGACCCGCGAGTCCACCGAGGAGATCGACGGCATCATCGGCAAGTTGACCCGCGAGATCGACCACATCAGCGGCGACATCGAGGAGACCCGCGGCGGGATCGAGGAGGGGGTCGAGCGAATCAACGGGGTGGGTCGCTCGTTTGAGCGGATCGACACCACCTTCTGCGAGATCCGCCAGACCGGCGACACCGTGGTCGGGCGGGTGCAACAGCAGGCCGACGAGGTGGCGAAGGCCAATCAGGACCTGCATAGCATCTCCAGTGGCCTCGATCAGGCCTCGGCCACCGCCGCGCGGATGATCGGGACGGTGGCCGAGTTGCGCCGCCGGGCCGAGCAGTTGGAACAACGGGTGAGCCAGTTCCGGGTGTGACCGGCCGCTGCCGGCGGCGGAGGTGTCGGCGAGGACCTCTCCGCGCGGCGGGCGGCGGCAGCGGAACAAGCGGCGTCGAACGATGTCGCCCCCCCGCGCCGCAGGTGTCGCCGCGCAGTCAGCCGGCGTAGCGCTGGATCGCCGCCGGGATCGCCTCCAGGGCGATGCTCTCCACCGCTGCACCGCGGGCTACCGCCTCCTTGGGCATGCCGTAGACCAGACAGCTCGCCTCGTCCTGGGCGATGGTGTGGGCGCCGGCCTTGCGCATCTCCAGTAGCCCGTTGGCGCCGTCGTCGCCCATCCCGGTCATGATGATGCCCACCGCGTTGCGCCCGGCACACTTGGCCGCGGAGCGGAACAACACGTCCACCGAGGGGCGGTGGCGGCTCACCAGGGGGCCGTCGCGCACCTCGACGAAGTACTGGGCGCCGCGCCGCTGGAGCAGCATGTGACGGCCACCGGGGGCGATCAGCACGCGGCCGGCACGCACCCGGTCGCCGTCCTCCGCCTCCTTCACCTCAACCTGGCAGAGGCGATCGAGGCGGGCGGAGAAGGCGGCGGTGAACTTCTCCGGCATGTGCTGGACCACCACGATGCCGGGGCTCACCCGGGGCAGCGCGGTGAGCACCACCTCGAGGGCCTGGGTACCGCCGGTGGAGGTGCCGATCGCCACCACCCGCTCGGTGGTCTCGACCATCGCCCGACCGTCACCGGCAGGGAGGATTACGTCGGCACTCAGCTTGGGGGCCACCTTGAGCCCCGGCTTGGGAGCCGCGCGGGTGGGGACGGGTTGGCGTCCGCCCCCGCCCACCTTCCTCAGGTCGGCACGGGCCGCCGCCTTGACCGCGTGCAGCAGCCGCGCGGCGGACTCCTCCAGGAACCCCTTCAGGCCCATCTTCGGTTTGGTGATGATGTCCACCGCGCCGCTGGCCAGCGCCTCCATGGTCGACTCGGCGCCGCTCTCGGTGAGGGTCGAGCAGATCACCACCGGGGTGGGGTGCTCGACCATCAGCTTCTTGAGGAAGGTGAGACCGTCCATCCGCGGCATCTCGATGTCGAGGACGATCACGTCGGGCCAACACCGCTCCATCCGCTGGAGGGCGAAGATCGGATCGGGGGCGGCACCGAGAAACTCGATACCCGGATCGGACTTGAGGATCTCCGAGGCGACTTGGCGGACCACGGCGGAGTCGTCCACCACCAGGACTTTCACCTTCTCCAAGCGCGACTACCCCTTTTTGCGATAGACCGCCGGCGCGGGGCGCTCGGCGAAGGGGTGGTCGGTGACGGTGTGCAGGCTCTCGGCGTGGCCGACGAAGATCCAGCCACCGGGGCGCAGTCGCTTGAGCAGTTGTTCAACGATCTGGCGCTTGGTCGCCTGATCGAAATAGATCAGTACGTTGCGCAGGAAGATGATGTCGAATTCGCCCAGCTCGGGCAGGTCGTCGGTGAGGTTGAGCTGCATGAAGCGGGTGCGTTCGCGCAGGTCGTTGTTGACCAGCAGGGTGCCGCTGTAGGAGCGCACCCCCCGCCGGCAGTAACGGCGCAGGTACTCCTCGGGGATGTTGTCGGTACGGTCCAGCGAGTAGAGGCCGGTCTCGGCGGTGGCCACGGTCTGGATCGAGATGTCACTGCCGAGCACCTCCCACGCGCGCTCGCCGAGGGTGTCGGCGAGCACCATGGCGAGGCTGTAGGACTCCTCGCCGGTGGAGCAGGCGGCGCTCCACACCCGGCAGGGGCGGTCGGCGGGCCACTGCGGCAGGATCTCCTCGCGCAGCAGGTCGAAGTGCTTGGGCTCACGGAAGAAGTAGGTCTCGTGGGTGGTCAGCAGGTCGACCATCCGCTGCAGTTCCGCCTCGTGATGGGCGTCGGTGACCATCGCCGCGTATTCGGTGAAGTCGGCAAGGCCATGGTGACGCAGCCGCTTGGCCAGCCGCCCGGCGACCATCGGCTTCTTCTCCAGCGGCAGGCGGATCCCCGAGATCACCTGAAACAGCCCCTGGATCACCTGGAAGTCGTCGTCGGACATTGCCGGGATCGAACCGGGTTGAGCCACCGTCGGCCCACTGCCGGGGAGCGGGCGGGCGACCTTGAGGGTGCTCTGTGCGCTGCGGCGGGTGGGCGGAGCCGCCAGCGGGGCGGCGGGCGGCTCGACCGACTCTCCCGTCCTGCCGATATTGAGGAACGGCAGTGCGATCATGGGGTAGCCCCCTCCCCGTCCCTTGCCGGAACCCGGCGCGCGGGCATCCCCTCCAGGATCGACAGCTCCTCCACCGCGAACACCCGCTCGGGGTCGAGGAGGATCATGAACCCCTCCTCCCGACGTGCCATGCCGTCGATGAAATCGGGACGCACGGGGGTGCCGAAGGGCGGCGGCGGCTCGATCTCCGCCTCCTCGATCTCGATCACCTCGTTGACCACGTCGACCATCACCCCGAGGGTGAGGTTGGCCTGATCCGCCTGGGGCAGCTCGACGATAACCATGGAGGTCCGTTTCCCCCGCACCGTGGGCCCGCGCCCGAGCCGCGCGCTCAGGTCGATCACCGGCACCACGTTGCCACGAAGATTGATGACCCCACGAATATAGTCCGGAACCAGCGGGACGCGGGTGAGATCGCCGAAATCGATGATTTCGTGGATCGAGGCGATGGCCATGCCGAAGGTCTCTCCCGCGACCACGAAGGTGAGGTACTGGGTGGCCTCGCGCTCGTCCTCGCCGGGAAGTGCCATTGCCGATGTGGTCATGGTAGCGCGCCCTCCGCCATCGTCGGCGCCGACTCGTCGCCAAGGCCGTCGAGCAGCCGGATGTCGGCGCTGGAGAAGACGTAGTCGATGTTCAGCAGCACCAGGAAACCACCCTCCCGACGGGCCATGCCATGAATGAAATCGGAGTGGATGTCGCCACCCAGCTCCGGGCGGGGCTCGATCTGGTCGGCGGGGATCTCCAGCACCCGTTGGACGCCGTCCACCATCACCCCGATCGCCACCCCCGGCCGCTCGTTGGAGCTGCCGCCGACTTCGACGATGACGATGCAACTGCGCCGGCTGATCCGCCCCTCGCCGCGGCCCATCCGCCGCGCCAGGTCGAGCACCGGTACCGCGGTGCCGCGCAGGTTGATCACCCCGCGGATGTAGGCGGGGACCATCGGGATCTCGGTGGGCGGCTCGTATTCGAGGATCTCGCGCACCCGCGCGATCTCCACCCCGAAGGTCTCCTTGCCGAGGGCGAAGGTGAGGTACTGGGCGCGGGCGCCCTCCTCCTCACGCGCGGTGCTACGGCCGCGCCGGGTACGGCGTGGTGAGGCCATGGCGCTCAGAACTCCTCGAACTCCCGCTCATCCACCGGCGGTCGGCCGCCGCGCTCGTCGCCATGGGCGAGGTGGCGCAGCCCCTGGCGCCCCTCGCCGCCCTGGCGATGGCGGTCGCTGGCCAGCAGTTCGGGGGTCGGCTCCTTCTCGTCGTCGGCGGCGTGGGCCAGCTTGGAGCCGCCACCTTCGCCTTCCTCCTTCAGCTTGAAGAAGGCCACGGTGCGCTGCAGGGTGCGGGCCTGGCCGCTCATCTCCTCCGCGGTGGCGGCCAGCTCCTCGGAAGAGGCGGCGGCCTGCTGGCTTACCTTGTCGAGCTGACCCATGGCGGTATTCACCTGGCTCACCCCCTCGGCCTGCTCCTGGCTGGCGGCGGCGATCTCCTGCACCAGGTCGGAGGTCTTGCGGATGCCGGGGACGATCTTCTCCAGCAGGGTGCCGGCGCGTTCGGCCACCTCGACGCTGTTGCCGGCCAGGGTGCCGATCTCCTGGGCGGCCACCTGGCTGCGTTCGGCCAGCTTGCCCACCTCGGCGGCGACCACCGCGAAGCCCTTGCCGTGATCACCGGCGCGGGCCGCTTCGATGGCGGCGTTGAGCGCCAGCAGGTTGGTCTTGTAGGCGATGTCCTCGATGATCCCGACCCGCTCGGCGATGCGCTTCATCGCGTCGACCGTCTCGCTCACCGCCTCGCCGCCCTCGGCCGCCTGGCTGGCCGCCTCGTTGGCGATGCCCTCGGTGGCCTTGGCGTTCTCGGCGTTCTGGTTGACCGAGGCGTTCATCTGCTCGACCGTCGAGCTGGTCTCCTCGACGCTGGCGGCGAGCTGGCTGGAGCCCTGGCTGAGGGACTGGGAGGTGACGTTGATCTGATCGGAAGCGTTGGCCATTGCGTCGGCGTTGTTGCGCACCCGGCCGATCACCCGCGAAAGCTGCTCGACCATCAGCCCCATGGCGTTGAGCAACTGGCCCACCTCGTCGCCGCTGCGGGCGCGCACCTCCACCTGGAGGTCGCCCTCGGCGAGGCGGTCGGCCACCCGCACCGCGTCGCGCAGCGGGCGGCTCACCGAGCGGCTGATGATCACCGCCACCACCACGATGAGGATGAAGGCGATGCCGGCGAGCATCAGGCTCATCTGCATCGCCGCCTCGCTGAGCGCCGCGTCGCGGGCCTTGCGGATCCCCTCGGTACGTTGGTTGTAGACCCCCTTGGCCTTCTTCAGGTACTCCTGGGTACGGGTTTCGTTGTAGCCCACCCGCACCTTGCCGTACTCCACCTCGTCGGCGGCGATGCCGACCTCCTCCCAGTGGTCGGCGGGCACCGTATCGACATCGCCCATGGTGGCCAGCGCATCACCGTCGACGCTGAGGAAGACCACCGCGGTGATGTCCGGGTCCTGGCTCGCCACGTCGGCGTACTGGGCCAGCGCCGAGAACTCGAAGCCGGCGATCGCCTCCGGGGCGATGGCGGCGAGCAGGGTGGCCATGCGCTGCGCCTTGAGCACGGTGGACTCCTTGGCCTCGCTGGTCTGGTCCTGGAACATCTGCTGGGCGACGTTGTCGGAGGCGCTGAGGAGCTTGTCGAAGGAGCTCTCCTGCTGTCCCAGCAGCACCACCGCGGCGCCGACGAAGAGCACCAGCAGGGTGGCGATCATCGACAGCATCAACTTGCCGCCGAGGCCCATCCCCTTCTTTTTCTTCTGCGCCTGGCCGCCGTCCGCCGGCCGGCCCTGTTGCGTGGTGTCGTTCATGATGGCTGACTCCCCATCCCGCGATTTGTTGATGAATTTCCGTAAACCAAAGGGCGATCCGGGTCGCCCATCAGTGGATTCGTTGCTGCTCGCCGCCGATGCCGGCGTCCATGGCGCGCTGGACCAGCCCCGGCACGTCGAGGATCAGCGCCACCTCGCCGCTGCCGAGAATGGTGGCGCCGCTGATCCCGCGCAGCCGCTGGAAGAGGGCGCCGAGGGGCTTGATCACCGCCTGGGTCTCACCCATCAGCTCATCGACCACCAGCCCTGCCTTGGTCTCGCCGTACTGCACCACCACGATGTTCTCGCGCCCCCTGCCCGAGCCGTCGGCGGCGAACACCTCGCCCATGCGCAGGAACGGCAGCACCTCGCCGCGCAGGTCCAGGTAGTCGTGGGCGTCCGTAATGCGGCACTCCTCGTCGCCCACCTCGATGCACTCGACCAGCATCTCCAGCGGGATCACGTAGGAGGTCTCGCCCACTTTCAACAGGAAGCCGTCGATGATCGACAGGGTGAGCGGCAAGCGGATGCGGAAGGTGGAGCCCTCGCCGGGGGTGCTCTCCACGTCGACGGTGCCGCGCAGCGCCTCGATGTTGCGGCGCACCACGTCCATGCCGACGCCGCGGCCGGAGAGGTTGCTCACCTGCTCGGCGGTGGAGAAGCCGGCCTCGAAGATCAGCCGATGGATCTCCGCGTCGGTCAGCGTCTGTCCCGCCTCGATCAGTCCGCGTTCCACCGCCTTGGCGGCGATCCGTTCGGCGTTGAGGCCGGCTCCGTCGTCGTTGATCTCGATCACGATGCTGCCGGAGTCGTAGTAGGCCTCCAACTGGATGGTGCCGGCCGCCGGCTTGCCGGCGGCCAGCCGCACCTCGGGGGTCTCCAGGCCGTGGTCCATGGCGTTGCGTACCAGGTGCATCAGCGGGTCGGAGATGCGCTCGGAGACCACCTTGTCGAGTTCGGTGTCGGCGCCGTAGGTGACCAGCTCGATCTGTTTGCCCAGATCGCGGGCGCCGTCGCGTACCACCCGCTGGAAGCGGCGGAAGGTCTCACCGATGGGCACCATGCGCAGGCGCAGGGAGGTGTCGCGGATCTCCTCCACCAGCCGCGACATCCCCTCGGCCGACTCGCGCAGCCCCTCGTCGCCGTTGAGCCGGGCCAGCACGTCGGTGCCGGCCACCGCGATTACCAGCTCGCCCACCAGGTTGATCAGCTGGTCGAGGCGGCCGGCATCCACCCGCAGGGTGCCGCCGCCCGAGCCGCCACCGCCTTTGGCCGCCCCCTTGTCGGCGGGCTTTTCGGCGGGCTTTGCCGCGGCGGGCGAGGCGGCGGGTTGGGGAGCGGTCGGCGCAGCCCCCGCCGCCGGAGGTGCAGCGGGCGTGGGCGCCTCCTCCGCGGGAATCCCGGCGCCGGCCTCAGCCACCAGCTCGGCGGCCCGCTCGGCACCCTCCGGCAGCGCCTCGATCAAGGCTTGCCACGCCGCCCGCGGGGCGCCGGGGGGGAGGATGCGCAGTTGGCAGTCGTCGCGGACGAACTCGAAGGCGTCCTCGATGGCCGCCTGGTCGGTCTCGCCCTCCAACTGCACCTCGAAACCCAGATAGCAGCTCTCCGGATCCATCTCCGCGGCGGCGGGCAGGCGGTCGGCGACCATTGCCACGCCGACGATCTCGCCCAGCTTGCGCAGGTAGCGGAGGAAGGAGAGGGGGTCCATGCCCATGCGCAGCACGTCGCCATCGAAGCGCAGGGAGATGTGCCACACCCCGGTGGTGGGACCGGCCTCGGCAGTCGCCGGCGCGGCCACGGCAGGAGCGGCGGCGGCCGGTGCCTCACCGAGATAGACGCCGAGCTGCCGGGTCAGTTTCTCCCCTTCGGCCGCCATCGCGGCATCCACCTCGCCGCTCTCTTCCACCAGCCGGGTGACCAGGGCACGGATATGGTCGCGGCAGGTGAGGAGCAGGCCGGCCATCTCGCCGTCGAGGGTGAGCTCGCCGTCACGCAGGCGGGAGAGCAGATTCTCCACCCGGTGGGTGAACGAGGTGATGGCGTCGAGGCCGAAAATGCCGGCGGAGCCCTTGATGGTGTGGGCGGCGCGGAACAGGGCGTTGAGGGTCTCGGTATCGTCGGGTTGCTCTTCGAGCACCAGCAAACCGTCCTCGATCTCCTGGAGGAGGTCCTGGCACTCGTCTGCAGGGCCGGGTCCATGCTCATGCCGCGTCGCCCTCCAGCCAGAGACGGGCGCCGGCCAGGGCCAGCGCCTCCTCGCTCGCCGCGCTGAGCGGACCGAGGGTGAACGGGGTGCCGGCGGCGCGCGCCTCCCGCGCCAGCAGCAGCAGCAGCTGGAGACCGGCGGTGTCCAGCTCCTCCACCGCGGAGAGGTCGAGGGTAAGCCCCGGCGCACCATTCAGGGCGTCGAGCAGCGGCTGCTTCAGCTCGGCAGCGGCGAAGATGGTCAGCTCCCCCTCCGGCCGCAGCACCCAGGGTTCAGCCGACTTGTCCAGTTGCAGTTCCATTGGGGTTCCGATCGCCCGCGCCTGACTCAGGCGGCCACCAGCTTGCTCACCGCGGTGATCATCTGCTCCGGCTTGAACGGCTTGACCACCCACGCCTTGGCGCCGGCGGCCTTGCCCTTGGCCTTCATCTCCTCGCCCGCTTCGGTGGTCAGCATGATCACCGGGGTGAACTTGTAGGCCGGCATCTGCTTGATCTGCGAGACCATGGTGAGACCGTCCATGTTGGGCATGTTGACGTCGCTGATGATCAGGTGGACCTTCTGACCGGTGAGTTTCGACAGGCCATCCTTGCCGTCGCAAGCCTCCATCACTTCGTAGCCCTCGCGCTTGAGCGCGATGCTCACCGCTTGGCGCAGCGAGGCGGAGTCATCCACTATCAAGATCGTCTTGGCCATCGTTGAACTACCTCTACACAGCAATACTCGGCGGCTGGGCGGCGCCGCGTTTCCGTCGTCCGGGGCGCGCGGGAGAACCCCGCGAAGCCTCGTTGAAGCGAGCCCCTCGCCGCGGCGGCGGGGGATCAGAAGAAGGTGATCTCGTCATCGGCCGCCGCCGCGGGGGCAGCGGGAGCTCTTGCTCCGGCCGCCGCCCCGTGGTGGTTACGGCGCTGCTCCTCGGTGGTGTAGCCGAGGTGCATGTCGGCCAGCCAGCGTTCGGCGTCGAGGGTGGCCCCCGGGGTGCCGCTGAGCACCTCCCCCACCTGGCCGTGGAGGCGCTCCAGATCCTGGATCAGGCTGCCGAGGATCTGGCTCACCCGGTCCTGGAATTGCAGCGCCACCAGGATGTCGGAGATCTCCCCCTTCATGGTGGAACCCTCCTGCTGGAGGAGGTCGGCGGAGTGGGTGAGCCGATCGGCCACTTCCTGGTAGCGCTGGAGGGCGTCGTTGAGCAGGGTCTCGGACTCGCCCACCGCCCGCTCGTCCTCCTCCCCGGCCCGCTCCGCCACCTCCATGGTGGCGGTGATGGCACGGTTGATCTCCTCCACCCGCTTGCGGATCCGCCCGCCGCTCTCGCCGGAGCGGGCGGAGAGCTTGCGCACCTCGTCGGCGACCACCGCGAAGCCGCGCCCCGCCTCGCCGGCGCGGGCCGCCTCGATGGCGGCGTTGAGCGCCAGCAGGTCGGTCTGACCGGCGATCCCGGCGACATCGTCGGCCATCTGGGTCAGCTCGCCGGTGTAGCCGGCCAGCTTGCGCATGTGGTCGATCAGTTGTTCCTTGGCGGAGAGGGCGGAGCGCATGTCGCCGATCACCGTGGTCAACTCCCGGCGCAGCTCCTCCTTACTCGTGTTGAAGGTGGCCACCGCGGCGAGCATCGCCGCCATACCGGTCTCCTCGCTACCCTGCTGGGCGGTGGAGAGCGTCGCCTCCAGGCGCTCCTCGATGGCGCCGAAGCGGATGGCGAGCGAGGTCACCCCCTCTTCGGTCTGGCCGCGCGAGGTCTCGATATGGCGCGACCAGATCGGCAGCGCCTTGTCGCACACCTGGGCCAGCCCCAACCAGGAGGGGTTGGCATCCCGCTCCGCCTGGCGCGCCTCGCGGGCCGCCTCGTCGGCCTCGATCAGCCGCAGATGGGCGCGGCGCAGCCACTCTCCGGCCCCCGCCCCCGCCACCACGGTGATGGCGGCGATGGTGATCGGCAGCGGCGCGAGGCCGCCCACGCCGAGGATTCCCGCGCCCCCGGTCACGCCGATGGCCATGGGAAGGAGGCGTGCCAGGGTGGCGGTGCTGGAAGTCAACTCGTTCATAGGGTCATGGGGGGTTCCGCCCCGGCGATCGTGCGACCAATGGGATGGTTTGGAGCTGCCGACCGCGGGGAAGGGTAATAACGACGCAAAAAAAACCGGGAGGTGACGATAGCAATTAATCGATAACGATACAATCGCGCCGTTTTCTTACAAAAAAGTAAGAAAATTCTGATCTATCACCGCGATATACGTACATGCACTTATTTTTGTATTGCCATATAAATCAGAATGTTAATGGCCAAGCAATGGGATTTTACACCCGCTTGCCCTCTGCGCCACGCCGTCGATCACGAATGCCTACAATAAAGTAGGAGTTCTCTTACATTTCCGTGGCGGGAAAGCGATTTTCCGGGGAGCATACTACAAAGGAGACCGATTCCTGTCGTCCCGATCCGCCCGACCGGAAGGCAAACGCAACCGCAGGCGAGCGTGGGCGCCCCGCCACCCGGAGGCCAATGGGTGAAATGACGCGAACGACCGTGAAATGACCCCTATTGCGACGACATCGAGTGCACTTGCTTTGTTTACGCTTCTGCTACAATGGCCTCCCGGCTTCCCATGCCCCTTCCGAGAGACCTCCATGCAGTTCGAAGTGAGCGATGACCAGAAGAAGGCCGCCAAACTGCCCCACGACCTTTTCCTGATCAACCTGATCGCCAACCACATCCTGATCTTCGTTTCCACCCTCGGTATGGCCACCAGCTGGATCTGGCCGGTGATGTCGGTGCCGGTGATATCGGTCTGCATCCTCGGCTACTCCATCTGGCGCGGCTTCCGCTCCCGCGCGGTCGACCCGTGGTACGTCAAGTGCCACTGGCAGATCGGCCTGCGACGCAGTCTGATTTTCGTCTCGATGCTCGGCCTGCTCGCCACCGTCTCACTGCTCGGTTTCCTCGGCCACACCTTCGGCGGGATGATGAAGGAGGCGGTCTTCGCGATCATCGGCGGCGTCGGCCTGCTGCCGACGATGGTCACCATCCTGATCCTGATCATCCTGGAGTCGGACGCCCTGCACGGTGCCGCCAACGGCAAACTGCCGAAGTGGGTGGTGGAGCGCTATCCCAACCCCGAGGCGGTGCTCCTTTCGGAGGACTGAGGGCCGGAACATCCTTTGAATGGAGGTGAAACCGATGAAGATTGCCGATCCGCAAGCCGGTGACGTTATCGACGAGATGGAGTTCCTGGAGGAGGTGTTGCCGCTGGTCGGGGCTCAGGTGCTGGAGCTGGGATGCGGCAGCGCCTTCAAGACCCGCTGGCTGGCCGGGCACGGCGCGTCGGCGATCACCGCCCTGGAAGTGGACCGGACCCAACACGAGAAGAACCTGCGGATCGACGATCTGCCGACGGTCACCTTCGCCTATGGCGGTGCCGAGGCGATCCCCGCGGAGGACGCTTCCCACGATCTGGTGGTGATGTTCAAGTCCCTCCATCACGTGCCGGTGGAGGCGATGGAGCGGGCGATGGCGGAGGTCGCACGCGTGCTGCGGCCGGGCGGCTTCGCCTACATCTCGGAGCCGGTCTACGCCGGCGACTTCAACGAGGTGCTGCGCCTCTTCCACGACGAGCGAGAGGTACGCGAGGCGGCATTTGCGGCGGTGCGGCGGGCGGTGGAGTCCGGAACCCTGGAGCTGGCCGGCCAGCACTTCTTCCAGACGGTCAGCCTCTTCGCGGACTTCGCCCAGTTCGAGGAGCGCATCCTCAACGTCACCCACACCGACCACGATCTGGCCCCGGAACTCCACGCCGAGGTGAAACGCCGCTTCGAGGCGCACCTCACCGCCGACGGCGCCCGCTTCCTCACCCCCATCCGCGTCGACCTGCTGCGGCGTCCGTCCTGACTTCGGTCGTTCGACGCAGAGAACGCAAAGGCGCAGAGAGCGCAAAGAAGAGTCATAAACTCTTCTCTTCTCCGCGTCCTCTGCGTCTTTGCGTTCTCTGCGTTTTCAGCCCCAAGCCGAATCAGGCGACCACGTTGCGGGGGGCACCGGCGAGGTAGGCGCGGATGTTTTCGGCCACCTCGTCGATCAGCCGCTGGCGTGCGTCGCGGCTGGCCCAGGCGGTGTGAGGGGTGACGATCAGGTTGGGGAGGTCGGCGGCGAGCAGCGGGCTCTCCGCGCCCGGCGGCTCCTCGGCGAGGACGTCGATGCCGGCGCCGCCCAGGCGTCCGGCGCGCAATGCGTCGGCGAGCGCCATTTCGTCGACGATGCCGCCACGGGCCGTGTTGATCAGCAGTGCGTCGGGCCTCATCCGCGCCAATTCGGCGGTGCCGATCAGGCCGCGGGTCTCCGCGGTGAGGGGGGTGTGCAGCGTGAGGACGTCCACCTGCGGGAGCAACTCCTCCAGCGGCGAGCGACCGGGGCGGTCGTCGTCGGCGCCGGGACGCCGGGCGATCCGCACGTTCATGCCGAACGCCTCCGCCACCCGCGCCACGCCGCGGCCCAGCTCCCCGTAGCCGACGATGCCGAGGGTACGGCCGGCGATCTCCCGAATGGGGAAATCGAGCAGGCAGAACATCCCGCTGGCCGCCCAGCGGCCGTCGCGGGCGGCCTGCCGGTAGTCGTCGAGACGGGTACTCAGGGCCAGGATCAGGGCGAAGACGTGCTGCACCACCGATGGCGTGGCGTAGCGCACCACGTTGCACACCGTGATCCCCCGCCGCGCCGCCGCCTCCAGGTCGACGTTGTTGGTGCCGGTGGCGCTGATGCAGATCAGTTTCAGCGCGGGTGCCGCGGCCATCGCGGCGGCATCGATCACCACCTTGTTGGTGACGATCACGGCGGCCTTGCCGATCCGCTGATGGAGCTGTTGAGGCGTGGTGTTGGGGTGGTCCGCCCAGACGGGCAGTGCCCGATGCAGCGCGGAGAGATCCAGATCCCCGCGGTCCACGGTATCGCGATCGAGAAAGACGCCCTGCATGTTCAATTCCCATGGTGAAGTCGAAGACAAGAATACCCTGGCGTGAACATGCGCGGAAAAGCGGAGGGTGGATATAGGGTGTGCCGAGGTACGAGGCGCACTGCCCTTTCCGACGGGTGCGCCTCCTATCGTCGGCACCCCCTACCCGGCTCCTTGGCATCGGTTGCTCAACGCGGAGAACGCAAAGACGCAGAGAACGCGGGGAAGAAGAGGTATTTCATTCTCTTCTCTGCGCCCTCTGCGTCTTTGCGTTCTCTGCGTTTCCCGGCCGGAGCCGGATCAGGAGAGCACTCGCTTACTCCGCAGGCGTGCTCTCCTGCGGCGGCTGGTAGTAGCCGAAGTCGGTGACCCGGAAATGGAGGTTGCCGACGTCGAACGGCTGCGCCTCCAGGTCCACCCAGTAGTGGAATTCGCTCCCCTCCAGCGCCACGTAGGGCAGGTGCAGGGTGGCGGTGAGGTTGGGGCCACCGCGATTGACCGCCAGGGTGGAACCGAACTGGAGCGCGCAGGCGGCGGGATCCTCCGTGCCGCCGTCGGCGGGGCTCTGCTCGATGCCACAGGACGCCGGGTCGGCGGCGCAGGCGGCGACGGCGGCGGTCACCGCCTCTTCCACCTGCTGCTGGCTGGCGCTGTCGCCACCGCCGACGCTGATGCCGCAGGAGGCAGGGTCGGCGGCACAGGCGGCAGTCTGTTCCTGGCGCGCGGTCTCCACCAGGGTCAGGGCGAGGGAGACGTTGCCGCCGTTGCCGGTGTCGATGCCGCAGGAGGCGGGGTTCTCCAGGCAGGCGAGGCGGCCCTGTTCATAGGCCGCGTCGACGTCCGCCGCGGTGGCCGCGCAGGGGGTCGCACCGCCCAGGTCGTGGAGCTGGGCCACCTCGTCGGCGCTCAACGCACGGTTGTAGATGCGCAGGTCATCAAGGGTGCCGTTGACGGTGTCCGAGGCGAGACCGAGGCGGGTGCCGATGAGCAGCGGCAGGGTGGTGGCGGAGAGTGCGCCGGAGACCTGGCGGCTGGCGGCGAGGACGCCGTTGACGTAGAGCGTGGCGGTCGCGCCGTCGTAGGTACCGACGACGTGGTTCCACTCGTTGAGGTCGTAGCCGGTGGAGCGGGTCTGACTGAGCGCGCCGTCGGGACGGATGGCGAAGATGACGTCGCCGGTGGCGCTGGTGGAGAGACCATAGGGCGCCGCCTCGTCGCCGTTGACGTTGGTCCCCTTGACCAGCAGGTATTGGGTGCGCTGCTCGGCGGGGTTGATCCAGGCGGAGAGGGTGATCGCGCCGGTGATGTCCAGGGAGTCGCTGTCGGCCACCTCGATGCTTTCACCGACGCCGGAGAAGGCGTAGGCGCCGTTGGCATCGCCGGCCCGGCCGGTGGTGAGCTGGGCGCCGCTGACCGCGCCGAAGTTGCCGTGGCCGCTGATGTCGTCGGCGCTGCCGCTGAAGGTGTAGTGGGCGACCAGGCCGTCGTTGAGGTCGGCGTGGGCGGGGGTCGCGAGGAGGGCGGCGATGGCGCCGGCCAGCGCCAAGCGTGAAGGATTGTGCATGACTTCCAGGTCCTCTTTTGGGTCGTGATATCCGCTTGCCCCGCTCCGGTCGGGGGCCGTGGCGTGGTAAGGCGGTCGGAGTTATCAGTATAAAAGAGATGTAAGTCGGCCCGGTTCCGCCGGTCCCCGCGGTTGTGCCGCTAGTCCTCGAGCAGGACGATCGTCGCCCGTCCGCTCTCCCGGTCGAGGTCGACGCCGATCTGGCAGTGCTCGCGGTACTCGTCCATCGGTGTGGGATCGTCGGCGCAGTTGCAGCCGGCGATCACCGAGGTGTAGAAGAGCCCGATTCGCAGGTGGAGGGTGGAGGGGTCTTCGTCGGCGGATACCAGCACCGCCTGCACCGGGCCGCCACTGTAGTAACTGCCGTGGATGACCCCCTGTTGCAGGGGTAGGTGGGCGGCGTCGAGTCCTTCGATTTCCGCCTTCAGGACGGTCTCGAAACGGGGGCTGCCCCAGGCGGCGAGGGTGTCGGGAAGGTAGGTCATCGGTGTAGTCCGCCGCGGTTGCCAGCGCTTTCAGTTGCCGACCTCGGCCGTCGCGGGGCCGTGGAAGCGGTAGTGGTTGCGGCCCATCCGCTTGACCTCGCCCATGGCGTCTTCGGCGTAGCGGATCAGGGTGTCGAGGTCGCTGCTGTCGTCGGGGTAGAGGGCGATGCCGATGCTGACGCCGACGCGGCGGGTGTGGCCGTTCAGGTGGAAGGGGGCGGCGAAGGCATCGACCACCTTCTGTGCCACCACGCCGGCGTCGGCGGTGGCGTTCAGCTCGCCGAGGATGACGGTGAACTCGTCGTCGCCGATGCGCGCGGCCATGTCCTCATCGCGCAGCCGCTGGCGCAGCCGTTCCCCCGCAGCCCGCAACAGCTGGTTGCCGGCGTCGTGGCCGAGGGTGTCGTTGACCTGCTTGAAGCCGTCGAGGTCGGCGAGCAGCAGCCCCACCCGCAGTTGGCGCCGCCGCCCCTGGGCGAGGGCCAGCTTCAGGTGCTCGGTGAACAGGGTGCGGTTGGGAAGGTCGGTGATCGGATCGTAGTTGGCCAGCCGTTCGAGCCGGTTCTCCGCCTGTCGGCGCTCCTCCACCTCCTCCCGCAACTGCTCGTTGGCCCGGTACAGCGCCTCGGTCCGCTCGGCCACCCGCTGCTCCAGCAGGTCGCGGGTCCGTTGCAGCTCGTCGTTGACGCCACCGAGCCTGAGATTGGCGGTGGTGAGCGCCGCCATCATGCGGCCCACCCTGCGCATCACGTACGCCGCCACCACGGCGCTGAGCAGCACGGTGAGTCCGCCGAGAATCAGCATCCAGCGGTGGGCCTGCCGGAACTCGGCGACGGTCACCTCCAGCGCCTCGCGATTGTGCTCCTGCTGGAGGGCGACGAAGCTGTCGATCACCCGCAGTGCCCGCTCCTGGGCGGGGATCGCCTGTTGCAGCAGCAGACGGTTGGCCTCGTCGAAACGCTCGTCGTTGAGCAGGTCGATCACCTGATATTGCAGCGGACCGGCCACCGCGGAGAGGTCCCGCTGGTGGTCGAGCAGGGTGCGCTCCCGCTCGCTGAGGTCCATCGCCAGCAGTTGCTCACGCGCCTCCAGAAACTGGCCGCCGAGGCGCCGCAGCTCAAGGAACAGGTCGTCGCGCTCGAACGGGTCGTCGGTGATTGCCATGGAGTGGAGCAGCAGCGAGCGTTCGCGGGAGTTGCGCCGCATCTCCAGGGCCAGGGAGCCCTGCACGTTGTATTCGTTGACCACCTTCTCCAGGCTGGCGGTGATCTGCGCCATCCGCGACAGGCCGAACGCCACCATCGCCACCAGCAGGGCGATGACGGTGACGAAGCCAACGGCCAGCGGTGGGCGGGGGGAGCGCTCGCTCACGATGCGCTCCGATGGCTGCCTGCTGGGCGCGGCCGCAACGCGGTGCGGTAATTCACGGTGCTGGGCTCCCCGAAAAAGGTGCGGCGAGGGCCGACGGCTCGCGGCGGTGGCTGGTGTTCCGGCGATCTCTCATCAATCGGATACGCGGGA
>NZ_BAAHXB010000063.1:0-33489 GCF_054657215.1 Endothiovibrio diazotrophicus | reverse complement strand
CGCCTCCCGAAGGGTTTGGTCCACGAGAGGAAGATCCCGGGAGCGGCCTTTGTGTTTCCTGATCGGAGGATAGAAACTCTCGGGATGAACGTCCGCGCCGGCTTTGGCGAGGGTTTCGATTTGACGAACGATCTGGTCGAATCGGGCCACATCGAAACTGACCGTCTTTCGGTGGTAGCGACTCTTCGAGCGCCCCATGGCGTCCGCTCCTTTGGTGTACGCCGCCGGCAAGCTCATCACTTCGTTCAAGGTGAAGTCGTTGCCGGCCTGATTGAGACGCGCGACCTCCTTGATCTGGAGGAGGGCGATCTCCTGGGCGCGTAATCCCAACTTGAGCTAACCTGCATGATGGCCGTGTTCTTCTCTGGATGGCGATGCGTCTTGATCACCTGGAAGAGACGCCGCTGTTGTTCGGCGGTGGGGACACGGGCCTGGCCGGATTTGGGCATGAAAACCTCGTGGGAGAGGCACTTAAATAATCCGTAATAACGGTATTTTAACGGATTATCGGGGCGAAGTGACCACGAGCGGGGCGCTCATCCGTAAAATCTGAACCTGAATCACGAGCTTGGCACCGCAGATTTCAAGATCTGCCGCTGACGGGGCGGTCGCGGAAAGGGAACAAGCGATCTCAGAAGCGCCGCCGGTGTCGGCGCCTGGTATGTATGAGCCACGTTGGAAACTCCGCCAAGTCATTGAGCTTGGTGACCGGCCGCGGGTGAACACCCCCGTAACCCGCAGATGTGACAAAAGCGAAGTGGTGGTGTGCCGTTTTCGTGACCACCAATCGGGCTGGACGCATGTTTTACGTGAATACTTGGAATAGGGGGTCCCATTTACACTTTTATTCACAGAAATACTTGGACGTCCAAGATTCATAACGGGGTACTCGCTTGGCTGGGGATTACTTTACATAATATACATTATACGCACTTCTGGTTCTAGAGGGGGAGGAAACGGCTCCATCGACGTCCCCGACTCGGTGATGGTGACCATCGGCCACATCCACCGCGGCCTCTCCGCCGAGTGGCACGCCGCCCTGGCACGACTGACCACCGACAAGGTTCTGCTAGTACTAGGCTACAGCGGCTTCGACCATCTCGACATCCTGCCCGCCCTGCAACGCAGCGGATATCGGGAGGTGCTCTTGCTCTGGATCCACCACACCGCCGACGCGACCGAGCCGCGGGCGAGCGCCTCGTCGAGCCCGTGGGCCGAGCGCCGCAACGCGGGCCTGGCGCTTCCGGGGGGCGCCCTTCGGGGGAGTCGCTGGGCGGCCATCCGCCGCGTCCCCTACAGGGGTAAGCCTTGCGCCCTCTTGAGGCAGGGCGGCTGTCCCGGCGAGGGTGCGCCTTGCGGCTGATTGCCCAGCGACTCTCTGATGGCCGATTTGTGGGTAAGAGGCAAGCCCTGCCCTTTACCCACAAATCGGCCATCAGCGCCCCCCGGAAGTGCCAGGGCAAGGCGCGGTGCGCAGCCAATGATGATCCCTTGGCAAGCCCCTCCTGCATCCCGCCGGCCCGCCCGATCACCCGGCTGCTCTGCGACTGGATCGGCGCCGGCGACGATCGGAGTCACCCTGCAGTCTGTCGACACCAACGACGCCACATCGTCCGAAGAGCGCTTTCGAAATGCCTGGCGAAGCGGCGTGCATCGAACAGCGGGGAAACGGCCACTCGTTCGCGCAACCGGCTACGCAACGCCGCCAATCCCTCCAGGTCTTCAGCGAAGGTCACCGCTTTCTCGAAATAGGCCTCTTCACTCTCCGCCACCCAATCGTCGAGTCCGGCGCAGCGCAGTTGGCTCGCGCCATTGCGCGAGGTCTCGCTGTCGCCCGCCAGGGTCACCGTGGGCACCCCCATCCACAGCGCCTCACAGGTGGTGGTGCCCCCCGGATAGGGGAAGGTGTCGAGAATCATGTCCACCGCCGCATGTGCCTTCAGGTACTCCTCCCGGTTCGCCGGCGGATGGAGTTCCACCCGCGCTGGGTCGATACCATGGCGGCGCAACCGCTCGTTCAGCCATTGACACATCCCGACGTCAGCCAACTGCTTGGCCTGAATACGGAGCCTTGCGCCGGGCAGACGATGAAGAATGCGCCCCCACGCCGTCAACGCCTCGTCCGTCAACTTGGCGATATTCTGGAAGCTGCCGAAGGTGACGTAGCCGTTTTCCAACGCCGGCAGCGGCGCGACGGGCTGTCGAGTCCGGGGAGGAGAGAAGCAGACCCGGGTCTCGGGCAGCCGCCACACCGTCTCGCTGTACCACCGCTCGTGACCGGGGGGGACACGCACCGGGTCGGTCAGGTAGTAGTCGATCTCGGCCACCCCGGTGGTGGCCGTATAGCCGAGCCAGCTCACCTGCACCGGTGCCGGTCTCCAGGCGAACACCGGCAGGCGATTGCCGGCGGTGTGGCCGGACAGGTCAACCAGGATATCGATGACGTCGTCGTGGATGCGTTGCGCCAACGCCGCATCGGATAGCCCCATGGCATTGGTCCAGCGGGTGAAATGGGGACGCAGCCGGGTGGACAGTTCATCGTCGCATACCCGGGTCAGGTAGGCGTTCAGGGAGAACGGCTCCGTGGACAACTCGCCCAGCACGGTCTCGAGAAAGTGGCCTACCGGGTGGGAGCGCAAGTCACCACTGACCAGACCCACCCGTAAGCGCCGCTCCGCCTCGGGCGCACATTCCCAAGTGGCGTACGGCGTCGCCCGGGCCTTCACCGTCGCCCCGTAGCGAAGTGCTTCGGCATGACGCGCCTCGGGCGTCAAATGGTTGCTGCCGTCCAGCAGGAACAGGAGATTGCTGTGGGCCTCGAGCAGCCCCGGATCGACGGCCAGTGCCTGACGGTAGGCGGCCTCCGCCTCGTCCAGGCGCCGCAGAACCCGGAGCACGTTGCCCAGATTGTTGTGGGCCCACGCATCGTCGGGCTTGATGGCCACGGCCTGCCGGTAGGCAGCCGCCGCCTCATCCAGGCGCCCGAGATCATTGAGCGTGGTCCCCAGATAGGTGTAGGCCTCAGCATGGTCGGGCTTGATCGCCAAGGCCTGCCGGCAAGCAGCCTCTGCCTCATCCAGCCGCCCGAGGGCGTGGAGGGTGTTGCCCAAGCCGCTGTAGGCCTCGGCATAATCGGGCTTGATCTCCAGCGCTCGCCGACGGGCCGCCTCCGCCTCGCTCAAAGCGCCGAGATCGTGGAGCGTATCGCCCAGATTCTTGTGGGCCACCGCATAGTCGGGCTTGAGGCTCAGCGCCTGCCGGTAGGCCGCCTTCGCCTCGTCCAGACGCCGCAGATTCTGCAGGGTGTTGCCCAGATTGTTGTAGGCCTCGGCGTAGTCGGGTTGGATGGCCAGGGCACTGCGGCGGGCGGCCTCCGCGTCATCCAGATGACCGAGATCGTGGAGGGCGTTGCCCAGCCGGTTGTAGGCCTCGGCATAATCGGGTTTGAGCACCAACGCCTGGCGGTAGGCCGCCTCCGCTTCGCTTGGACGCCCCATTTCGAGGAGCGCGTTGCCCAAATGGCATTGCCCCTCGGCATCGTCGCGGTTGATGGCAAGCGCCTCACGATAGGCTGCCGCCGCCGCTTCCAGACGTCCCATAGCGGAGAGCGCGTGCCCCAGGTTCCTATGGGCCTCGGCATAGGACGGGTTGACGGCCAACGCCCGGCGAAAGGCGGCCTCCGCCTCCGGCAAACGCCCGAGGCCCTGGAGTGTATTGCCCAGGTTGTTGTGGGCCTCCGCAAAATCCGGCTTGATCGCCAATGCCTGGCGGTAGGCGGTCTCCGCCTCCCCCAACCGGCCGAGCGCCTTGAAACTGACGCCGAGATTGACGTAGGGATCGGGGGATTTCGGATTGAACCGTACCGCCTTCTTCGCGGCCTGAAGGGCCTCGTTGAACTGCCCGAGCCTTTGGTGGCAGGCGAATCGTACCGTCCAGCCGACCGGGTCGTCCGGCCAACGCTTCGAGAACCCGACGGCGGCTTCGAGGGCCTGTGGGACGGAGGCCGATTGGAACAAGGCGACCAACGCGCGCCCGGAGAGCTCCTTTACCTTGGCCGCCTCCCCACCCTTCTTGGCGGATGCCCGCCCCATGGCTTGAAGCGCCTCGGTGGGCCGGCCCGCGGCCAACAGCCCCTCGCCATAGTCCAGCAGGAACTGGCGCTGGTGGGGGGCGGCCTCGACGGCGGCCTTCAAGTGGGGCAGTCCCAGCTCCGCTTTGCCCACCTGCAGGGCGAGGATTCCCAGATGATGATTCGCGTCCGGATGAGCAGGCTGTTGAGCCAGGATCGCCCGATAGAGATGCTCGGCTTGCGGATAGCGCCCGTGCTGGTGATGGTCCACCGCTTCGGACAAGGCTTCGACGATGTTCAACGCGCGCTCCGTTCGACTGGAGTTCATCGATACATTCAACCCAATGAGTGTGTCGACCGTCTTTCGGCAGAAAACCGAGCTACGGGCAGACCACCGGTAGCGGCGTCACCAGCTCCACCGACCGGGGAGAGACCTCGGCCCGATAGGCGAGCGCCTCGACGCCCGCGCCGATCGCCTGGCGCAGGGTCTCGCCGTAGCGGGGGTCGATCCGGTCGGCGGGACGTACCTCGCGGGCGTCGCCCCGCTGTACGCAGAAAAAGATGACGCCACGCGCGCCCTGCTCCACCACCCCCATCAGCTCGCGCAGGTGTTTGGCGCCCCGCTCGCTCACCGCATCCGGGAAGTAGGCAACACCCTCCTCCACCAAGGTAACGTTCTTGACCTCGATGAAACAGCGCCCCCGCACCTCATCCTCCAGCAACAGGTCGATGCGGCTGCGCTCCGCCCCGTAGGGCACTTCGCTGCGAAGGGAGGCGAAGCCACCGAGCGACTCCACCACCCCCTGTTCCACCGCCTCCTTCACCAGGCGGTTGGGCAAGGCCGTGTTGATCCCGACGATGACCCCGGCCCGCGCCTCCACCAGCTCCCAGGAGAGGGGGTACTTGCGCTTGGGGTTGCCGGAGTCGCTCAACCAGACCCGGCTGCCGGGCTCGGCGCAGCCGGCCATGGAGCCGGTGTTGGGGGTGTGGGCGGTGACCACCCGGCCGTCATCCAGCTCCACGTCGGCGAGAAAGCGTTTGTAGCGGCGAATCAGCCGCCCGGGGATCAGCGGGGCCGGGAAATCCATCAGAAGAGCTCGATCTCGCCCTCGTCGCCGGTCGCCGGGGCGGAACCTGCCCCTGCGGACAACTCCGGCGATCGCTCCATGTCGACCAGTCCGGCAACGATCTCCTCGTCGTTCTCGACGTTGAACTGTCCCACCGAGGCGTTGAGCAGCCCGACCAGACCACGCAGTTCGGTGGCCAGGGACTCCATCGCCGAGGAGTTGGACTCCGCCTGGCGGGTGGTCATGTCGAGGTTGACGGTGTTGCGGTTGATCTCGCCGGCGAGCGAAGTCTGGCGGCTCACCGCCTCGGATATTTCGTGGCTCATGGCGGCGATGTTCTCGGTGGTGGCGCCGATCGCCCCCAGGGCGCGAGCCATCTCGTTGACCTTGACCAGGGCGCCGGAGGCGGCGTCGCGGTTCTCCGCCATCGCCTCGCGGGCGTGCTCGGCGTTGCCGCGCAGCTCGGCCATGATGGCGTTGATCTCCTCGGTGGACTCGCGGGTCCGCTCGGCCAGATTGCGCACCTCGCCGGCGACCACCGCGAAGCCGCGCCCGGACTCGCCGGCCCGTGCCGCCTCGATCGCGGCGTTGAGCGCCAGCAGGTTGGTCTGCTCGGCCACCTTGTGGATCACCTCCAGCACCCCGCCGATGCGGTCGACGCTGCCGGTCACCCGCTCCACCTGCGCCATGGCGCTCCCCGCACCGCGATCGAGGCGCTCCATCACGGCGATCGTTTCGCCCATCACCGCCTGCCCTTGCGCACTGGTGCCGTAGGCCTCCTCGGCGGCGGCGGCGGCGCCGCGGGTGCTCCCCTCGACCGCCGCCACGTCCTGCTCCAGGGCGTGCATCTTATCGATCACGTCCGCCACCTCCGCGCCCTGGCCAATCAGCCCCAGTCGGGTCTGCTCGGCGTTGTAGGCCAGTTTCTCCGAGGCGCGGTCGAGGGACTTGGCGGCCACCGCGATGCTCAGCAACGCCGACTGGATCTTGCCGGTGAGGTCATTGTAGAAATGGGCCACCATGCCCACCTCACCGGACCACTCCGGCAGCTTCGCCGACAGCGCCCCCTCGCCCTTGACGATCGCCGCCATGCTGTCGCGCAGTTGTTGCAACGGCGAGATGATTCGACCGATGAAGAATAGGCCACCGGCGGCGAATAGCGGGATGGCGACGATCAACAGCGCCTTGATCTGCCACTTGGCGCTCTCGGCGTACCCGCGCACCCGCGAGGAGTGCTCGGTCGCCCGCTCGAGCAGCGCGATACCGATCCGCTCCATCTCCTTGTGCAGGTCGGCGACCGGTTCGCGGATCGCCGCCACCACCCGCCGCTTGGCGGCCTGCGGGTCGCCACCGGCCAGCGCCGGCAGCAGCGGCTCCAGCCGGTCGGCGAGGACACGCCAATGGGCGTCGGCGCGGCGCAACTGCTCCTCGACCTCGCCCATCTCCCGATACGCCCCGCCGAACCGCTCCAGCGCCCCGTTCAGCTCATCGAGGGCCGCCTCCTGGCGCGCCATCAACTCATCGAGGGGCCCCTTGAGGGCCGCCGGCGTAGAGGTGTCGGCGAGGTGGTCGGCGTTCAGCAGCAGCGCGTCGCAGTTGTGTTCCACCGCTTCCGCCCGCTGCTTCAGTTCGCCCACCGCCTGGGTGATGGCGATCTCGCGGATCAACCGGTCGTTCCAGGCGTGCCCCCACACCGCCATCACCAACATCGCCAGATCGACGGCCACCACCAGAAACAACAACCGGCGGCGGATGCTGCGGGGCTCGCCGATGAAACGCTGAAGGGTGCTCAAGCTCACTACTCCCGACCGACCCGCCGACCGCCCCGATCGGGGCCGCGGCCGATCCTGCACTGTAATAGATGTACCATATCAGAAAGCGCCGCTATCTTCATGATGAAAAAAAGGAAAAGCTCTTATCTCCCGACGGGTGAAACGATCCCCCGGGGCTGACATCCGGTCTCATACCGACTAAAGTAGTCGGAATTTGATCCAATGAGGAAAACCGACATGAACGGCGACTGGCGCACTTTTCTCTCCGACGCGGGTGCCTGTTTCGAAGAGACCCGGCTTCTCCACTTCGGCGACCCGGACGGCGAGCGGGCGGCGGCAACCGGGGCGGTGATCAGCCCCCTCACCCACCGCGGGGTGATCGAGGCGAGCGGCGCGGACACCCGCGATTTTCTGCAAAACATGACCACCAACGACCTGCGCCAGCTCTCCGAGTCCCGCGCCCAGCTGAGCGCGCTGCTCAGCCCCAAGGGGCGGATGCTGGCCCTCTATCGCCTGTTCATGCGCGGGGAAAATTTCTTCCTCGGGATCCCCGGGGCGACCCTGGAGGCAACCCTCAAGCGGCTGCGTATGTTCGTGCTGCGCTCGGCGGTGACCCTGGAGGACGCCAGCGAGCGGTTGGTGACGCTGGGGATCGCCGGAGAGGACGCCGCCGAACGCCTGATCCCGCTGTTCGACACCCTCCCCGCGCTGGCCGACGATGTCTGCCACCAGGGCGGCCTCACCCTGATCCGCCTCTCCGGCCTGCGCCCCCGCTACGAGCTCTACGGCGAGCCGGCGGCGATGATCGAGGCGTGGGGACGCCTGCGCGAGGAGGGATTCACCCCGGTGGGCGCCGGTCCCTGGGGCTGGCTGGAGATCGAGGCGGGGGTTCCCTCCGTGGAGGCGGACACGGTGGAGGCGTTCGTGCCGCAGATGGTCAACCTGCAGGCGGTCAACGGGGTCAGTTTCACCAAGGGGTGCTACCCCGGCCAGGAGGTGGTGGCGCGTAGCGAGTATCTGGGCAAGATGAAGCGTCGCATGTACCGCGCCCGCGCCGATGGTGACGTCCTGCCCGCGGTGGGCGAGGAACTGGCCGCCGCCGGCGAGACGGTGGGCGCCAATGCCGGCAAGGTGGTCGCCGCGCAGTTTCACCCCGAGGGCGGCATCGAACTGCTGGCGGTGATCCCGAGCGATGAGGTGGAGCGCGACGCGGTCCACCTGGGCTCGGTGGAGGGACCCAAGCTGCGCTTCCTCGACCTGCCCTACGAACTACCGGCGAAGCAGTGAAAGTGGCCAGCAGCCTGTCGGGCTTGGCTGCCCGGCAGGCTGCTGGAAGAACCCGTAGTTGGGTTGAGCGGGAGCGAAGCCCAACACGCCGCCGCCGGACTCTCCGCGCCGTAGTCCTCGTGCACGCGTGTTGGGCTTCGCTACGCTCAACCCAACCTACAAGCCTCGATCCCCCAAAGCCCAACAGGCTCAGCAGCCTGTCGGGCAATCGATCACAACACCATTCGGCTCAGACACAGCCAGCCCTCTTATCCCTCCCCTTCGAAACGCAGCGACACGGAATTGATGCAGTAACGCAAGCCGGTCGGCGGCGGCCCATCCTCGAAGACGTGGCCGAGGTGCGCGTCGCAACGGGCGCAACGCACCTCCACCCGGACCATCCCGTGGCTGGTGTCGCGCAGCTCGCGGATCGCCCCCTCCGCCACCGGCGCCCAGTAGCTGGGCCAGCCGCTGCCGGAGTCGTACTTCTCCGCCGAACGGAACAGCGGCGCGCCGCAGCAGACGCAGTGGTACTCGCCCGCCGCCTTCAGGTCGTAGTACTCGCCGGTGAAGGCCCGCTCGGTGCCGCCCTCGCGGGCGATCCGGTACTGCTCGTCGCTCAGCTCGGCACGCCACTGGGCGTCGCTCTTCTCGATCTCGGCCATGACCGTTCTCCCTTGTTTTCGCGTTCCGCCAAGCATAGCAGTGGCACCTTCCAGGCGGCCATGATCAACGCGGAGAAGCGCAGAGAACGCATAGAAGAAGGGTCCCTCTGGCTCTGGTTACGACGCTCCGCGTCGTAACCGGCAACCTCGGACGCTCTGCGTCCTGCCTCGGCTACCGTGGACTCCGCCACCGCAGGCCGACGCGGAGCGTCCATGGCAACCTCCTCTGCCGGGGTGGAGGCCGGGTTACCACGCGGAGCGTGGTAACCAGAGGGAGTGGCAGCGGCCGCCGTGCCAACCGCGCCTGTTCCGGCAACAAAAAACCGGGCCTGAGCCCGGTTCTCTTCGCGGAGGGCCGGCGACTACTTCACCGCGTCGAGCGCGGTGAAGATCTGGTCGCGGATCGCGTCCACCTGGCCGATGCCATTCACCTTGATGTACTTCGGCGCGCCCGCCTCGCCGGAATCGGCGTAGCGGGTGTAGTAGTCGATCAACGGCTCGGTCTGGTCGTGGTAGACCTTCAGCCGCGCCTTCACCGTCTCCTCCCGGTCGTCATCGCGCTGGATCAGCTCCTCGCCGGTGACGTCGTCCTTGCCCTCCACCTTCGGCGGATTGAAGGTGACGTGGTAGGTGCGCCCGGAGGCGAGGTGGACGCGGCGGCCCGACATCCGCTTGATGATCTCCTCGTCGGCCACATCGATCTCGACCACGCCGTCGACCGCCACGCCGGCCGCCTTCAGCGCGTCGGCCTGGGGGATGGTGCGCGGGAAGCCGTCGAACAGGTAGCCGTTCTTGCAGTCGTCCTCGGTGATCCGCTCCTTGACCATGCCCATGATGATGTCGTCGGAGACCAGACCGCCCTCGTCCATGATCTTCTTCGCCGCCACCCCCAGCTCGCTGCCCGCCTTGACGTGGGCGCGCAGCATGTCGCCGGTGGAGATCTGCGGGATGTTGTAGCGCTCCTTGATGTAGTTGGCCTGGGTGCCCTTACCGGCCCCGGGGCCGCCCAAAAGAATCACTCGCATTCCGTTCCTCCCAGGATTTGCGCGGCGCAAATCCTTATGAATTAATTAGATGATAAAGCCCCCGAGGGGGCTTCCGATTATGCAGGAGGGGGTGGGGGGGCTCAAGCCGGTATCGGATTTCGGGGTTCGGGCGTCTGGAAATGATGGACAGACCCAACGGCACACCAATCCACTGCGTCAAACGGAACCACCCCTGGTTACCACGCTCTGCGTGGTAACCCCGGCCTTTATGCCGGCACCGCCCTCCCCCTTGGACGCTCCGCGTCGGCTCCACCTCGCGCCGGGAACCGCCCTGCCTCGGCCAGGACGCAGAGCGTCCAAGGTATCCCGGTTACGACGCAGAGCGTCGTAACCAGAGAGTGGGACCAGAGAGCGGGGGGGGCCTTCAATCGACAGCGCGTCTTCACGGCGCCGGAACGCTCCCCCTTCCGCTCACCGGAGCTTGGCGATCTCGGCGAGGAGCGGATCGGTCAGGGGCGTGAGCCGCTTGCGCAGTACCGAACCGACCGCGTCGGTGTGACCGAGGATCGGGTCGAGGAGGTATTCGCTCACCTGTCCGAGCACCAGCATGGCGGTGATCTCATCGCGCAACCCGGGCAACGCATCGCGCAGCTCGGCCAACGGACCCTCTGCCGTGGCGATCCGATCGGGGATCTCCGCCAACAGCCGCTCAACCTTCTTCTCCTTGCCGTCGCCGAGGCGCGCCTCGCGACAGTGGTCACCCACCGCATTCATCAAGGCGATCGCCACCTCCTGCCGGGTGAGCCCGCCAAAGGTCTCGGCAACGGTGGTAAGCCACGCCTGGCCAGGGGCGTCGAGCAGCTTGACGAAGAGTCGGGCGAAGGGATTATCGGCGGCGATCAGCGACGCCAGAGCCGGGCGCGCCACCTTCAGCTTGGGATTCGCCAACGCATCCATCGGCAAGGTCTCGGGACAGGTGACGAGGAAACCAACCCGGTAGGCGGCGCGCCGCTTGCCGGCACTCCACAGCCGCTGGCGCTCCGCCTCGTCCACCAGCCCCGGCTGGAGCACCAGGCGCACCGAGTCGACCATCTCCAGCGGGTTCTCCTCGAACGGCAGGAACTCGATCAGGAAGCGGGCGAGGATCGGTCCCATGGTGCCATGGACCACCGCCTCGCGCTCCAGCATGCGCCGCGCCACGTCGGTGCCGTGGGCGGCCCACCAGACCAGCCGTGCCAGTTCGTCGTCGAGACTGGGGGCACCGGCCACGGCGATCACCGCCTCCGGCTCACCGAGGCGCAGCAGCTGTTTCAGCCGGCCGTGGTCGATCTGGCCCATGCGAGTCCAGCGCTGGAGGTAGATGGGGTAGCCGCCGGGGGAGTCGAGGGCGACGCTGGAGAGCAGCTCGCGCACCGCCTTGAGATAGGCCTCGTGGCGGCCGGTGGGGTTGAGCTCCACCTTCATCTCGCGGTCGCCGATCAGGGCGTAGACGATCATCTTGCCCTCGTCGATGCGCACCGCATCGGCCTGGGCGGCGAGGACGTTGAGACGCAGGGCGTCTTCGCTGGAGAGTTCGAGCAAGAGGCGGCCTCGAGGAGAAAAGGATCGGACGACAAGGATACCGCGTCAGGCGTCAGGCGTCAGGCGTCAGGCGTCAGGCGGGGTCGGGCCGAATCCCACGCCACCCCATCCCAACGCCCCTTCCTCCTCCCCTCTTCTCTCGTATCCACGCTCCGCGTGGATACGTCTTCTTCGACGCTCCGCGTCATGCCGATCGAAGGCGGCGGACTTCCGGCACTCTAGCGGACACCAGGACGCAGAGCGTCCAGACTCCCCGGTTACGACGCGGAGCGTCGTAACCAGAGATCCGAAAAGGCGAAGGGGCTTCTCTCGTATCCACGCTCCGCGTGGATACGTCTTCTTCGACGCTCCGCGTCATGCCGATAGAAGGCAGCGGACTTCCGGCGCTCTAGCGGACACCAGGACGCAGAGCGTCCAAGCTCCCCGGTTACGACGCGGAGCGTCGTAACCAGAGATCCGAAAAGGCGAAGGGGCGACCGTGGTCGCCCCTTCGCCTGAAGCCTGAAGCCTGAAGCCTGAAGCCTGAAGCCTGAAGCCTGAAGCCTGAAGCCTGAAGCCTGAAGCCTGAAGCCTGAAGCCTGAAGCCTGAAGCCTGAAGCCTGAAGCCTGAACCCTCAGCGCACCGCCCGGTGCTTCTCCGCCACCATCTCGTCGATCCGCTGGACCACCTGGCGGCTCGCCTGCTCGGCGGACTCCAGGGCGGCCACCATCTCCTCGGAGGCCGCCTCGTCGTGGGCCCAATCCTGCTTCGAGATCTCGACCGCCCGCTGGATGGCGGAGTGAACCTCGGCATGCGGGGCTTCCAGGGCGCGGTAGGCGCTAGTGTGGCTGAACTGCTCCATGCCGGCCCCCTCGTAGTACCACTTGCCGAGGCGGCAGCCGGTGTGATCGACCCCCACCGCCCGTCCTTCGGCGGTGTCGCCGCCCTGGTTGATGGCGAGGTAACCGTTCTGCTTGAAGATCATGTGATCGACCTTCACCAGCGAGCCGAAGGAGCGGTCCTTGGCGTAGGCCAGACGGTTGATGGTGGTCTCGGCGGAGCGGGCGAAGTCGGCGAAGCGGGTGCGGAACTCCTCCACCTGGGTGCCGATGGAATCGGTCGCCTCGCTGGCGTCGCGGGAGTGGACGGTCATCTCGCCGACCCCGTCGTGGAAGCTCTTGAGGGTACCGGAGATCTCGGCGGTGGCGCGTTTGGTACGCTCGGAAAGCGCCTTCACCTCGTCGGCCACCACGGCGAAACCACGCCCCTGCTCGCCGGCGCGGGCCGCCTCGATGGAGGCGTTGAGGGCGAGCAGGCTGGTCTGGTCGGCGATGTCGGAGATGATGCGCAGTGCCTCCATCACCTTCTCGCTCTCCTCGTTGAGCCCCTCCATCGCCTGGGCGACGCGGCTCACCTTCTCGCCGATGCCGCCGAGGCCGGTGCTGATGGTGTTGACCGTCTCCTGGCTGCGGGCGGCGGCGCCGACGTTGGTCACCGCGATCTGCTCTACCTGGTCCATCTCCTCGCTCACCTGCATCAGATCCTCCTGGTTCATCTTCAGGTTGTAGAGCAGGTTGTCGGTGTTGAGTTCGTGGAGCTTGGAGAAGACCCGATTGCGTGCGATGAAGGAGACGTTGGCGGCCATCGCGTCGATGGCGTGGTTGATGTTCTCCAGGGAGGTGGCGAACTGCCCCGGCAGACCGTGGACCAGTGCCCGGCGGTGGTACTTGCCCTCGCCCACCAGACGGAAACAGGTGCTCACCTCCTTGAAATACATCTCGATCTGGTCGAGCAGATCGTTCAGCGCCCAGGCGATCTGCCCCACCTCGCCGAGACCGACGGTGTTGGTGATCCGGTGGTGCAGCTCGCCGCGGCGGGAGGCGCAGATGACGTTGAAGATCTGGCGCATGTTGCGCCACGGTTTCTGGAACGAGTGCCAGGCGTAGAAGGCGAAGACGATCGCCAGCCCCGGGAAGATCATCGCCGAGAGGTGGACGCCGTGGAGATAGACGTCGACGCCGCAGGCGGCCATCACCAGGGCGGTGAAGACCATACACTCGATGGCGAACTTGGTCTTCAGCAGGGGAATCCGGCGGCTGACCCCCGAGGAGTGTTCGGAAATGTCGCAATTCATGGATCGACCTCCTCGCTTACGGCGCTTGCAGGCCGATGATGAATTCGTCGTAGCCCACCCCGTGGGCCCGCACCTGGTCGAGCAGCCACGCCATGGAGGCGTCGGGGGCGTTGGCCGGCCCCGCGCGGCGCTCCAACTCAAGCATCTCGCGGTAGAGCTCGCTGATCGTCCGTATCCCCTGGGGGCTGGGCTTGCGCCGCACCGAGAAGTAGCCGAGCACGTTGCCCTTGAGGTCGTGGTCGAGGGTGACGTTGGCGAAGACCCAGTAGTAGGAACCGTCGGCGGTGAGGTTCTTGACGAAGGCGAAGAACTCGTTCCCCCCCTGGAGGGTCTTCCACAACAGGCGGAAGGCGCCGCGGGGCATGTCGGGATGGCGGACGATGTTGTGCTGCACGCCGTGCAGCCGCGGTTCGCTGTAGCCGGAAACGCGCATGAAGGCGCGGTTGGCGTAGGTGATCCGACCCTTCAGGTCGGTCTTGCTGATGATGACCTCTTCATCGCTCAGGGTCACTTCCCGCGCGGTGGGTGTGATGTCGGATTTCATTGTTTTCCCGCGTAGTCGTTATGGGTGTTGCCCCCCCATGAACGACCTCGGGAATGGTTCCGCGGCGGGGGGTCAATTGAGCTGGATGCGCTGCCCCCAGGGCACCTTGCGCCGTCCCTTCACCAGCCACAACACCGGGTAGTGGGGCTCCTGTTCCGGGAAATCCCCATCGGCGTCGGTAAAATATAGTAGCAGGTCGGGGGTATTCCCCTGTAGGTCCACGTAGGAAAAAATTGGCGTGAAGCGGGTGCCGCCACCGCCGCGCAGCGCCTCCGGCAGGCGTAGCGGCTCCCACGGCTCAAAACTCCACGGCCCCCGCGGATCCAGTTCGGCGTCGCAGCCGTGCAGCTCCACCCGCGCCCGCACCTGCCCCTTCAGTGCATTCACCTCGGAGAGGAACTCGGCCATCTCGTCGTCGTTGATCGAGCCGGAGGTGTCGATCACCACCACCACGTTGAGCTGACTGCTGCGCAGGCTGGGGTAGATCGCCGGCCCCTCACGGCGGCCCGAGGGGCGCAGGTAGTTGTAGTCCTCGCGGGCGATGCCGGCGAGATAGCGGGCGAGCAGCATCCGCCACGGCAGCTGCGGCTGGAGCAAGTGGTCGACCAGCCGCGCCATCGCCCCGCTCAGCTTGCCCGCCTGCAGCGCCTGCTGGGCGGCACCGGCCATCCGCTGGCCCCACTGGATCGCCAACTGATCGCGCTCGTCGAGCCCCAGCGGCGGCGGGCGGCGGGCGCCCCCGGAGCGCTCGCCGTTGCCGTCGCCCTCGCTGCTCCCCTCGCCATCCGCCCCCTGGTTGCCGCCACCATCCTGCTGCTGCGGGCTGCCGCTGCCGCTGCGGGGATCGCCCTCACCGCTCCCCTGCCCCTCCTCGTCGGCGTCGTAGAGATGGAGGTCATGGGTCTGCTGGTTGTCGTTCTCCTCCAGGCAGGGGTAGATCTCCTCGGCGGTCATCTCCTCGAACTCGGTGAGGTGGAGGGCATCGGGCGGCGGGCTCAGGCCGTCCTTGATCAGCAGCGGATTGATCGCGTAGTCGCAGGCGATGTCCCACAGGTGCCTGACCCGGTGCTGGCGGCGGGCGAAGTGGGAGAGCGCGCAGTGCAGTGCCTCGTGGGCCAGCGCGAACTGGGTCTGGCGCGGTGACAGGGCGTCGATGTAGTCGCGGTTGTAGTAGAAGGCGCGGGCGTCGGTGGCGGTGGTCTTGCACCACTGCCCATCCGCCTCGACCAGCGGCAGGCGCAACACCAGCGCGCCGAGGAACGGCTTGTCCAGAATCAACCGCGTGCGCGCCTGCGCCAGCTTCGTCTCGATCGGATCGACAGACATCACACTTCCTCACCGCGAATACGGAAGAGTTGTCCGCAAATGAACGCGAATGAACGCAAATAAGAAAGAGAATTCATTTTGAATTTCATTCCTCTTCATTCGCGTTCATTTGCGGACAAATCTTCTTCACTCCGGCCGGTATTCGCCGGTCTCCTCCAGCATCAGGTTGCCCACCTCCAGCGCCCAGGGGTTGAACTGGGGCACGCTGAACAGTTCGTTGCCCACCGCGCGAAACATGTCGTGGACCAGCATCACCCCCATCTCCTTCTGCGGGAAGCGGCCGGCGTACTCGAGGATCCGCCCCCACGCCTCCTTCGCCCCCTCCGTGCCCTTGGCGCGGATGGCGCGGCCCACCAGGGCGGCGGCCACCGCATACTGGAGGTCCACCTCGGTGGGCACCGGCGCCTCGTTGCCGGCGAGGATGGCGTCGACATCGGGCATGCGGTCGAGGTTCTCGACGAACGCCGACAGCTCGATACCGGCGGCCGGACCGACGCAGGCCTGCAGGGTGCCGACCAGCAGCCGGCCGTGGTCGGCGAACTTGGCCAGCGCCCGGTGGGCGAACTCCCACGAGCGCGGCGAGGGGAAGGCGACCGGGTTGTGGGCCGGATCGAAGTCGAACAGCAGCTCGGGACGGAAGCGCAGGAAGGCGATCACCCGCTCGTCGATGCCGTGGTCCCACGCCCATTTCACCCAGTCGTCGAGGTTCACCTCCACCTCGAAGTGGGAGAAGCGGTTGGCCAGCGGCGAGGGCATGGCGTAGGTGACGCCGCGGTCCCCCTGGCGGTTGCCGGCGGCGAAGATCGCCCAGCCGGCGGGCACCCGGTATTCGCCGAGGCGGCGATCGAGGATCAGCTGATAGGCCGCCGCCGAGACGCTGGGGGCGGCGGAGGTGATCTCATCGAGGAACAGCACCCCATGCTCGCCGTGGCGGGCGGCATCCGGCAGCATCGAGGGGATCGCCCACTCCACCCGGTCCCCCTCACGAAAGGGGATGCCGCGCAGGTCCGACGGCTCCATCTGCGAAAGCCGCACATCGATCACCTCGGCCCCGTGGGCGGCGGCCACCTCGGAGACCATCTGCGACTTGCCGACCCCCGGCGGTCCCCACATCATCACCGGCGTGTGGTGCCCCTCGCGGGCGGAGACGAACTCGCGTTCAAGGATGGTCATCATCTGGGACGGGCGCATGGAGACTCCCCGGAGAAACGGTCGGTAAATGGGAAACGGGCCATTAGCATACCAAAACAGTCAGGATTCGGGTAGCGGGGGCGGTTTGACCAAACACCGATCGCGGCACACCTTTGGAGTTGGCAGCAACCTTGCTTGGTCCTGGAAAGAACCGGAGAGGGCCATCCCGGCGCCCTCGCCGAAACAGGGAGCACCCCATGCAACGACCCCATCTCATCCCCTGGCTGGCCCTCGCCCTGCTCTGTGCCGCTCCCGCGGCGGAAGCAACGGTGAAGGAGGACTATAGCCGCTCCATGGCGCTCTACCGCAACGGCCAATTCGAGCGGGCGCGCAGCGCCTTCGAGCACTTCCTGGCCCGCCACCCCGGCACCGCCTACTCCGACAACGCCCGCTACTGGATCGGCGAGACCTACTACTCCCAGGGGGACTACCGCACCGCCCTGACCGCCTTCCGTCAGGTGGTGACCCACCACCCCGACGAGCCGAAGGCGCCGGACGCACTGTTCAAGATCGCGCTGTGCAATCGCAAGCTGGGCCGCTCCGAAGGCTATCGCAACACCCTGATCGGGCTACGCGCCCGCTATCCGCAGACCGCGGTCAGCATACGCGCCGAAAGACGCTTGGCGGCCATCGGTGGCAGCAATCTGCCGGTGTCGCGGCCGCTCCTTGCCGCCCCGCCACCGCAGCGGATCGACGACCGGCTGGTCGCCAGCCTCCCCCCGCCGCCGACCCGCGAGACCCTGCAACGGCTGCACCGCTACCTGGAGACGGAACGCGAAACCTTGCGACGGGAGGCCAACGAGGAGCTGACCACCGGCGAGGTGCTCTTCGCCGTGGTGGCGCCGGGCGGGCTCCTCTATCTCGCCCATCGCCATCAGGAGAAGGAGCGGGCGGCGGAGGAGCTTAAGCGGATCGATCAGGATTTCGCCCTGGTGGAGGACGAGCAGGCGGCGTTGGCGCGGCGGCCGACGCTGGTGGCCGATCTGGGAAGGTAACGGGCCGAAGCCCTGGCGTAAATTCTTCGCCTCCCTCACGCCCCATGCACGAACCCCCTCGCCTCCTCCAGCAGTGCCGCCAGCAGGTCGGCGGGGAGCACCTCGGCCTGGGCGAGGCCCACCGCGCGCAGGATCAGCGCCGCCTGCTCGCCGCTCAGCCACCCCTTGGGCACCGCCTCGGCGTAGAGCCAGACGCCCGCCTCGCGGGGCTCCACCGGCTGGTCGAGGCCGCCGCGGTGGGCGGCGGCGGCCAGCAGGGCGGAGAGCAGCAGTTCCAGGGCGGCGCCAGCAGAGCCGTGGCCGGCGAGCAGCTCCGCCGCCTCCAGCTTCTCCCGCGCCAAGCGCAGCAGGCGGGGCTCGCCGGCCGCCTCGGGCTGCTGCGCGGCATCAAACAGCGTCTCGCCCTCCTGCACCGGCGAGGCCGCACCCAGCCGTTGCAGACCGCGCAGGGTGGTGGGGTCGATCAGCGCCAGGGGGATCTCCACCGCGTGCTCGCCGCCGAGCGCGGCGCTCAGTTCGGCGGCGAAGCGGTCGTCCTCCCCGCTCACCCGGTCGACCACCGCCAACAGCCCGCCGCCGGCACCGACGATACGTTCGATGCGGGCGCCGAAGTGGGCCTGCATACGCTCGATGGCGGCGCGGATGGCGGTTTGCAGCGGCCCCTCCTCCGCGGCGCTCGTCCCGCCGGGAACGGCCCGTTCCGCTTCGCTGGCCGGCTCGGGTACCTCTTCCCCGGCCGTGGACTCCGCTTCCTCCGCCTCCCCCGGCTGCTGCTCCAGCAAATCCCTGGTCAACACCTCAAGCAGCTTCGGCGACACCCCCACCACGTCCTCGCTCGCCTCCGGGTCGACAACGTTGTCGAACAGGGTCTGCTTGCCCTGCACCAGGCGGAACACCTGCTCCTCGTAGCCCTCCACCGCCACCATCAGGATCACCTGCACGCTCTCGCGCTGGCCCAGGCGGTGGATGCGCGCGATGCGCTGCTCCAGTACCGCCGGATTCCACGGGATGTCCAGATTGACCAGCAGGGTGGCACTCTGCAGGTTGAGGCCGAGGCCGCCGGCGTCGGTGGAGATGAACACCTGCACCGTCTCGTCGTCGCGGAAGCGGTCCATCAGCGCGCCGCGCCTGGCGCTGGGCACGCCGCCGTGCAGCCGCACGCAGCCCAGGCCCATGGCGGTGAGGCGCTGCTCGACCATCCGCGTCATCCCCTCCCACTGGGAGAAGACCACCGCCTTGCGCCCCCCTTGCAGGCAGAGTTCGTCGAGCAGATCGGCCAGCTCGTCGAGCTTCGGCGCCCCCTCGCTCTCCTTGTCCACCAGGCCGGCGGCGTTACAGGCCATGCGCGCCTGCTGCAGGGCGGCCATCAGCCGGTTGCGCTCGCTGGGGGTGAGCGGGCGGCGCCGGGCGATCTGGGCCAGGGCGCCGGCGGACGCCATGGCGGCGTCGTGCAGATCCAGCTGGGCCTGGGTCATCGGCACGTCGAGGCGCTGCTGGACCCGCTCGGGCAGTTGGTCGCGCACCAGCGAGCGGTCGCGGCGCAGCATCACCGGGCGCAGGCGGCGGCGCAGCTCGGAGAGGTTGCGGTAGCCGAGCACCTTGCCGCGCTCGTCGGTGACGTGGAAGTCCACCAGGTAGCGCCACAGCGGCCCGAGGACGTGGGGGTCGACCACCTGCATCAGGCTGTAGAGGTCCTCCAGGCGGTTCTCCAGCGGCGTGCCGGAGAGGACGAAGGCGTAGCGCGAGGGGATCGCCTTCACCGCGGCGGCGATCTTGGTGCGCCAGTTCTTGATCCGCTGGGCCTCGTCGAGGATCACCAGATCGGGGCTGAGCACCTCGTTGATCACCGTCAGGTCGCGCAGGATCAGCTCGTAGTTGACGATGAAGAAGCCGTCGCCGCGCCGGTACTGCGCGCCCCGCGCCGCCGGGCCGCCCTCGACGATCTGCGCCGGGAGGCCGGTGAAGCGGGCGATCTCGCGCGCCCACTGCTGCTTCAGCGAGGCCGGACAGGCCACCAGGATGGCACGCGCCTCGGCGTGGTCGTGCAGCCAGCGGGCGGCGGCGATCGCCTGCAGGGTCTTGCCCAGCCCCATGTCGTCGGCGAGCAGCGCGCGGCCGTTGGCGGCGAGGAAGGCGACCCCCTCCACCTGGTAGGGGTAGAGCCGCGCCTTCACTCCGGGGATGTGGCCGCCGCCGGCGACGATGCGCTCGCCGATCTCGCGCCCGCGCGCGCGCTGCGCCGCCTGCGCCGAGAGCCGGCGCACGTGGGCCGCGGCGTCCTCGCCCAGGTCGAGGTCGTCGCGCCCCTCGGCCCGTTCGGCGAAACGGTAGTAGTCGTCGGGCAGGCGGCCGCGGAACAGGCCGCGGGCGTCGAAGTATTCGTCGAGCAGCGGCCGCAGCCCGTCGGCGACTTCGGCCCCGCGGTGCAGCGCGATGCGCGGCGCCTCCTCCACCTCCCAGGCCAGGTAGACGTAGGGCCGCGCCACCCGCAGCGCCTTGCGCTTCGCCTTGGGCAGCTTCTCCAGCCTGTGGAGCACCGCCTCGATGTGCTTGCAGGTGCCGAGCTGGTTGGTGGCGAAGTCCGGGCAGGTGCAGTGGTTGCCGCTGCGCTCCAGGGAGCGGACGTTGACCTGGTAGGCGCGGCTGAGGTGGCTGCTGGGGTTGATCGACTGCGCCCGCCAGGCGCCGAGGCCGACGCGCTTGCCCACCGGCTCCACCCGCACCTCGGTGCGCCCGCGCTGCACCCGCTCCTCGATCGCGCTGTCGATGGCGCCGAGCAGTTCGTCGCCCTGCGCGGCGGCATAGGCGTAGAGCAGGGCGACCGCGTGGCGGCAGGGTTGGTCCGGCGGCGCCCCGCAGTCGCAAGCGACCGACAGGTTGCCGTCGGCGTCGTAGACGAGGCGGGTGTGCAGGATCTCGCCGGAGTCGCCGTCCTCCACCTCGGCCTGCAGCGCCCCGTCGCCGTGGGTCAGCTCGGTGACGCACTGATTGCGGAAATCGGCGAGGCCGGCGCGCAGTGCCGGCTCGGCGGCGAAGGATTGGAGCTGTTCAGCGTCGAAGAGGAAGGGATCTTGGGTCGGGGTGGGCATGGGAGTAGCGCTTCCAGGGCGTGAGGGTTGGCGGTGAACGGTTGGATTCCGCTCACAGATTACCGGACCAAAGCCCTTTCGATCACCTCGATATCCCGGGAGCCCGTCGGACGATGGATGAGTCCGGGGTGGCAGATCGGAGAGGAGAGGGCCCTCTCCGTTGCCTGCCTCAGTTGCAGATGGACCCGTAGGCGGCGACGAAGGCCTGGTAGTCGGCCTCGACCTGATCGGCGTAGCTGAAGGCGATGTCGCGCACCTGGGCGCGGAACTCGCTGTGGTGGGTGTCGGTGGCCTCGTCCACCTCCTTGTCGAAGGAGGCGGGGACGTAGCCGGCGTTGTAATCCTTGTCGGCGCGGGCGTGCTGCATGGCGAGGATGGCGCCCCACTGCTCGGCCAGCTTGTTGTAGCGGGTATCGCTGGTCAGTTCGGTGGTGTCGAAGGAGTCCTTGAACGGGGAACGCTCGCGCACCGAGTAGTCGCCGTCGCTCAAGATCATCCAGCCGAGGAGGTCGTCGACGTGGATGTCGAGGGCCTTGTAGGCGATGGCGTGGCGCACCGCGGGGTTGGGGAAGTTGGCGTCGTACCAAGTGGTGAACGCGCTGCCGAGGTAGTGATAGGGGGTGGGATGCCCCTGGCGCTTGACGTCGAGGATGCGGTCGTCGTCCTCGCTGCCGCTCGCCCCCTCGATAAGGACGTAGAAGCGGGGGGTGCCGAGGGAGCCGGTACCGGCCAGCAGGCGACGGGCGACGTCCTTCACCGCGAAGAAGTTGTTGTCGTAATCGATGCCGCCGCTGAGACTCTGGCCGTAGGCGGCCATCGCCGCCTCGATCTGGACCCGCTCGGCGGCGCTGGCCTCTCCCAGCTTCTCGTAGCTCAGATCGAATTGACGCACGCCGTCCACCTCGTTGGTCCACTTGTCCAGCATCTTCCGGCGGCTCTCGCCGCTCTCCACGTCGTCGAGGAAGTCGTCGAGGCGGCCGTAGGTGTTGTCCTTGGTGTAGATGGCGTCCAGTTCGTCGTTGTTGCCGTGGACATCGGCGAGGGTGTCGAGGTAGTGCTCGCTGAAGGCGTCGACCATCGCCTGCTGTTCGCTGCTGGAGAGGTTGTTGTTTTCGCGGGCGATGAGCACCAGGGAGACGGCCATGCGCCAGACGTCGTACTGGTAGTCGGCCACCACGCTCTCGTCGAAGTCGTTGAGGCCGTAGACCACATCGCCGTTGTCGTTGTCGTAGCTGCCGAAGTTGTAGGCGTGCAGGTCGCCCTGGATCCAGGTCTGGGTGTCACCGTTGCCGAAGTTGGCGATGCGCGGGTCGTTGGCGAAGTCGTGCCAGAAGAGGTGGTTGCTGCCGCGATAGAAGATGAACGGGGAGACGACCATCTTGCAGTACTTGGCGTCGCGGTCGGCGAGGCTCAGCGCGGCGTTCCAGCTGTCGATCTCGGTAACGGGGTCGCGGTCGAAGGCGTTGGCCGCACTCGCCCCCAGGGCGAGCAGGATGGCGGCGACGAGGGGCAGCTTGTTGGACATGGTTGGGCTCCTGGTTGGGTGTTCCGTGGATTGGGGTGGTAAGGGGAGCAAGCCTCCGCGATGGGGCTTAGCAACGCATCGACGCCGAACAGCCGGGGGGGGGGCTCCCCATAGGATGCACGCTCGTCGACGGCAAAATGGGCAGACGCTCCGGGCTTCCTGCCCTCTCACGCAATAAGCACTTCCCTGGGCAATAAAGAGTTGGCTGTTGCGACATCCCTCTCGATTGTAGGAGCGGCCCTTAGGCCGCGATGGCGCCCTGTCCGCTTCCACCGCTTGCCAAATCGAGACGCCTAACTTCGTCATAATCGCGGCCTAGGGGCCGCTCCTACAGGGAACCGAGGCGCGACCATTGAGCGCAACACGTAATTCAGGCATCGCTAAAAAAACGCGCAACCCGCTCGTCAGAACGGCATTGCCGAAACGGAGTTCACCGCCTTCGTTCGACGGGCACGTCGTTCCACTCCCCTGTCCGTCCTACGAGAGTGGCATGCCAATTTTTCAGATTGACGAAGGCCGCCTCACGGCGTAATGGAAGCCAGCGGCTGCTCATACGGCAGCCGGTAGAGGGCCAGGCGGCCCATGGTGAGCGGCACGGCGACCCAGCAGTGGCCGGCGTCGGGAGAGGAGGCCTCCGCGGGAAGGCAGCGGAAGTCGAAGTCCCAGAGGGATGGACCACCGTGGACGTACATCTCCGTGGGCAGTCGCTGGGTGAAGAGTGCCTTGCCGGTGGGGAGGTCCCAGAGGCAGAGGTTCATGTCGGCGCCCACGGTGGCAAGCTGGCTGCCGTCGGGGGCGTAGATGGCACGGAAAACAGTCTGCTCGTGGCCTACCAAGTGGCGAACCGAGGGAGGGTCAGGGGTGAACTCGTGGAGGGTGACCCATTGATCCCGGCCGACGACGGCGAGCTCGCGGGCATCGGGACGGAGGGTGGCCGAAAGGAGCTGGTCCTCCGACCGGACCACTTGGCGGGGGGTAGGCGGGGCCTGGGTCAAGTCCCAGAGGCGTATGGCTCCATCCTCACCAGCGGTCATCAGCTCATCACCGGAACTGGAAAATTGCACGACACCTACCTTTCCGTCATGAGCTGCGAACGACTTCCCCTCCCCGCTCGCCACATCGTACAGCCCCACTCGCCCGTCATAGCTGGCGGTGGCCAAGGTGCGGCCGTCCGGTGAGAAGGCGACGGCGTATACGGGGTCGGTATGGCCCTGGAAAGTATGCAGCAGGGTGAGGCTCCAGCCGTTGGGACCGCGTTCCACACGCCAGAGCTTGGCGGTGTGATCGAAACTGGCGGTAGCGAGGAGGTGGCCGTCCGAGCTATAGGCTTGACGGATAATTTGTTTAGCGTGGGCATCTGCGACCGCCGCGACCGGCTCCCCTGCCGCAACCGCCCTATCCGGCCCCGGCAGGGTGTAGAGCCGCAAGGCCCCATCCGCGAAACCGACGCTCACCAGTCCCCGGCGCGGCGACACCGCGGCGGAACGAGGCTTCCCCGCCAGCCCCCACACCCACTGCCCCGGCGTGGCTAGGGACCAGCGGCGCAGGGTGGCGTCGTTGGCGGCGGTGTAGAGCCGCTCGCCATGACGGACGACCGAGCGGAGCGCGGCGCTGTGGCCCTGGTAGATATGCAAGGCGACACCCGTGACCACATCCCACGACCGCAAGGTCTTATCCCGACTGGCTGAAAGGAGCCGGCCGCCGGGGACGAAACGTAGTCCCATAACGTCGTTGCCATGGTCCCGCAGCACGCGCACGGGACGCCCGCTATCCGCATCCCAAAGCACGATGCGCTTATCAGCCCCCCCGGTGGCGATCAGGTGGTCCTCATCGCTCGCCGCCACGGCACGAACCGGGCCTGTGTGCAGCCGCGGCAGGGCTCGCTCCTCACCGCTCCCCAGCTCCCAGACCCCCACCTCGCCGCCATAGCCACCACTCACCAACTGGTGGCCATCCGCAGTGAAGACCAACGAATTGCCGCCGGAGACATCACTGCTCTTCCCCTTCAGGGTACGCAGGATCTCACCGTTGGCGGTGGACCGGAGGGTAATGGCGTCATCCATGCCACCGCTGGCCAGCGTCCCCCCATCCGGGCTCAGGGCCAGTGCTATGACCGCCGTCGGGGCCTGCCAGGGATCTCCCACCGGCTTCTCGTTCAACGGCTCTCTCTCCTTCGCCCCGGCAACGACCCAGCGCAGGATGCGCCCGTCCTCTCCGCCGCTGTAGAGCAGCCTGCCATCGGGCGAGAAGAGGACGGCGACAACAGCCCCAACCGCTCCCGCCCCGCCGTCATGCCCCCGCAGCCGCCGCACCACGGCCCCGCTCTCGGCATCGAACAGCACCAGGGTGCCGCGCTCCCCGGCGGCGGCCAGCAGCCGCCCATCCGGCGACACCGCCACGTCGATCAACTGCGCTCCTACCCCCGCGTACACCTGCTCCGCCTCGCCCCCCAGGATCTCCACGAAACCGGCCAGCAGGTTGCGAGCGTGGCGCCGGTCCGCCGCGATGGCCGGATCGAGTCCCGCCGTGGCGCGCAGCACGGCCCGCGCCTCCCGAGGGTCGTCCACCCGGGCAAGCAGGGCGGCGTGGGTTAGGCTGGCGTCGAACAGGGCCTCGGTGCGGGTCTGCTCCACCGCTGCGGTGTGGGAGCGCTCGACCCAGCCCCAGGTCCCCAGGCCGATGGCGATCACCAGGCCGATCACTACGGCCCCGGCCAGCCGCTGGGTCCAGAGCAGCCTGAGGCGCCGCCGCGCATCCTCCTCTTCCCGCTGCCGCCGCTCCTCCGCCTCCGCCCGCTTGCGCTCCGCCTCGCGGGCCTCCCACTCCCGCTGCCGCTCCTCCCCCTCCCGCCGCGCACGCTCCTCCGCCTCCGCCTGGCGCCGCACCAGGCCGGCCTGGAGATAGGCCTCCGACACCCCGTCCAGGGTCCCCTCGGCCGACCGGCTCCACTCCTCCGCCTCCACCAGCCGCGCCCCCCGCGGCACGTCCTGTGGGTCCCGGCCGCGCCGCGCCCACTCCTCCGCTTCCGCCCGCCAGCGCCGCCGCCAGGTCTCCAGCCGCCGGTTCTCCTCCAGCCAGCGGCGCAGCCGCGGCCAGTGCTGGATCAGCGCCTCGTGGGCCACCTCCACGGCGGCGAGGCCGGCTCCCTCAACCGCCCCATCGCCTTCCTCGTCCCCCTCCCGACCGCGGGGCAGCAGGGCGCTGGTTACCACCAGCCGGGCGTCCGCCAGCTTGGCCAGGGTGCGCAGGATCAGCGGTTCGGGGAAGCGAGGCGTGACCAGCTCCGCCTGGCTCACCCGCCGCCGGGTGTCCTCAGTGCCCTCACCCAGGCGGGTGAGCTGGATCAGCACCCACTGGGCCGCCTCCCGCTCCTCCGCGTCCAGATGGTTGGGGGGCGGCGCCTCACCCTCCTCCACCGCCTCGAACAGCGCGTCGGCCCGCCGCGCCAGATTGCCCTTCAGCCCGCCCAGGGTGTGGTAGGCCGCCAGGGTGAGCTGGCGCGCCTCCAGCCCCGACTCGCACAACGAGGTGAGGGTGTCCTGCAACAGTGGTAGGTGGCCCGGATTCTCCCCCACCTCGCCCAGCAGCTCGGCGACCAGCCCCTCCTCCACGGTCAGCCCCACCCGCCGGGCCGGGGCGACGATCGCCTCGCGCAGCTCCTCCGCCGCCATCGGCAGCACGGTGACCAGCCCCTCCTGAATGCGCCGGGCCAGGCCGTGATACGCCTGCTCGGCGCACTTGGCGTAGAAGTCGGCGCGCAGGGTGAGCACCAGGCAGAGCCGCCCTTCGGCCCGCTCCAAGGCCGACAGCAGACAGCCGAGAAAACGCTCCCGCGCCTCCTCCTCGGCCTGGGTGAAGAACTCCTCGAACTGGTCCACCACCAGCACCAGCCGGCGCCCCTCGGCGGTGAGCCCGTGGACGATCCGCACCAGTAGTTCGGGGTCGGCCCCCTTGGCCAACTCCGCGGCCTGCCGCCCCTCGACGCCGGCTTGGTGGCGCAGTTCCATGGCGAGGCTCTGCAAGGGGTCAGAGCCGGGCACCATCACCACCTGGGGCCAGCGCCCGCTGCCGCCGATGTGCTCGCCGCGGGCCAGGGCGTGGAGCAGTCCGGCGCGCACCACCGAGGACTTGCCGCTGCCGGAGACCCCCACCACGGCGAGCAGGTCGTCGCGGCGCACCCGCTCCACCAGTTGGGCGGTGAGCCGGGAGCGGCCGAAGAAGTCGCCGGCGTCCTCCTCGCCCTGGGCGAAGAAGCGCAGCCCCTTGTAGGGGCAGCGGCCGCTGAAGGGGGCCGCCCCGGTCGCCTCCACCCGCCCGCGGGTGAGCTCGATGGGCTGGCTGGAGTTGGCACACAGGGGCTGCTGGGTCTCGCCCCGCAACAGCCGGTCCACGTCCGCCGCCAGGGTGAAGCTGGTGACCCGCCCGTCCGGCTGGAGGGCCGGGTCCAGCCCGCGCAAAAGCGCGCCGGTGAGCACCCCGTGACGACCGGCGATCTCCTCGTAAGCGGGCTCGAAGGCCCGGGAGGCGGCGATCAGGCAGCGGCTCCCGGTGGCGGGGTCGGCCTCGTGGAAATGGAGCAGCTCACCGCTATGGCAGGTGTCGAGCCACACCACCTGGTTGCGCACTGGGCTCTGGCGCAGCAGCTCGCGCAGCCACTGCAGGGTGAGGGTGTAGTCGGGGCGGGCGGGGTCATAGTCGCTGGCGGCCAGCAGCCCCTGGGTGGTTCCCCGTTTGACCTGGATGCCGTGGCCGGCGACGAAGAGGAGTGCGGTCTCGGGGGCGGGTCCCCCGTCGGGCAGGAACAGCCGAATGATCGCCTGCTCCAGTTCCCGGGTGGTGACCTCCCGATCCGGGGCCACAATCAGCGTCCCGTCATCGTCGATCCCCTCGGGAAGGCGGCGGACGCGGAACTCGCCGTGGCGTTGCAGCCGATCGGCGATGGCCCCGGCGTCACCGGCGGACAGACGCAGGGAGGGTAGGTGTCGGTAGCGATTGATCCCGACCACCAAGGCATCGCGGCTCATCGTGCTCTCCCTGGACGTCATCCCTAGCCACTATGATTACGACGCGAGGCGTAACCGTTACCTGGAGATAAACGTATGACCAAGCTGATTCCGATGCAACTGGACGATGGCGAGACCCTGTGGATGGAGGTGGACGAATCGGTGAGCGCGCCGAGGGAGACAGCGGTGCCGCAGCCGTCCCGCACGCGCACCCTGCGCGGGGACGACGGAAAGGATGGCCCCGCACCGATCCCCGGCATGGAGCGGCTGGAGTCGGTGCTGCAGGGTTTCACCCGCCGGGCGGTGCGCTCCCTGCGGGACGTGGCCGAGGCCAATGTGGACAAGCTGACCCTGGAGTTCGGCATCGGCATCGGCGGCGAGACCGGCATCCCCTTCGTCACCAAGGGCAAAGCGGAGAGCAGCCTCAAGGTGACGGTGGAGGGCTCGTTCAAGAAATAGGGTTTACGCCCGTTGCCCCCTCGCCGCCACCGGCAGGCCGTAGGGGGCACACCTCGGCGCGGGCGAGGCCCACGCACGGCATCGCCCGCATCACGGCCCCGCCACACACTCCTCGCGGGCCCGCTGCTGCGCCTGGCCGTTGAGCATGCGGATCGCCGCCTTCATCGCCGCGACCACCTGGTTGGCGTCCACCCCGCGGGTCTTGCGCGTCTCGCCCTGGTCGTCCCAGGTGATCAGGCACTCGGTCAGCGCCGAGGTCTTGCCGCCGCGCGGGATGCGCACCTCGTAGTCCACCAGCTCGGGGATGCGCAAGCCCTGCCTGGGCACCACCTTGCGCAGGGCGTTCATGAAGGCGTCGAAGCCGCCGTTGCCGGCGCCGCAGGCGGAATACTCCCGCTCCCCCAGGCGGATGCGCAGGCTGGCGGTGGACTCCAGGCCGAGGCTGCTGGTCACCGAGCAGGCGAGCAGCTCGGCGAACTCGTGGTCGCGCCCCTCCAGCACCTCGCCGATCAGAAACGGCAGGTCCTCGGAGGTGAGCGAGTGCTTCTGGTCGCCCAGCTCCACCACCCGTTCGAGGACCTTGTCCAGGTCGCCCGGGGCCAACTGGATGTCCAGGCGCTCCAGGTTCTTGGCGAGCGAGGCGCGCCCGCTGAGCTTGCCCAGGGCGTAGGTGCGCTGGCGGTCGAAGCGCTCCGGGCGCAGCTCGGTCTGGTAGAGCCCGGCCTTGTTGTCGCCGTCGGCATGCACCCCGGCGCACTGGGTGAAGACGTCGGCGCCGACGATCGGGGCGTTCTCCGCCACCCGCTTGAGGGAGAAGTTCTCCACCAGGCGGCTGAGGCGCATGATGTGGCGCTCGTCGATATTGAGGCGCAGCCCCTGGCGGTCCTTGAGGTTGACCACCACCTCGGCCAGCGAGGCGTTGCCGGCGCGCTCGCCGAGGCAGTTGACCGTGCAGTGGAGGGTCGAGACGCCGGCCTTGGCGGCCATCAGGGCATTGGCCGTGGCCAGCCCGTAGTCGTTGTGCGGGTGGAAATCGAAGGCCAGCTCGGGGAAGCGCCGGCGCATGTCCGTGAGGCTCGCCAGCACCTGATCCGGGGTCATCACCCCCAGGGTGTCGGGCAGCATGAAGTGGCCGATCCCCTCACCACGCAACGCCTCCAGCAGGTCGAAGACGTACTGCGGGCTGTCACGATAGCCGTTGGACCAGTCCTCCAGATAGACGTTGACCCGCAGCCCCTGCTTCTTCGCGTAGTCGACGGTGCGCCGGATGTCGCCGAGGTGCCCCTCCAGGGTCTTGCCCAGCTGCACCCGACAGTGGCGCTCGCTGCCCTTGGTGAGCAGGTTGATGACATGCCCGCCGGCCTCCGTGATCCAATCGACGCTGCGGGTGTGGTCGACGAAGCCGAGCACCTCGATGCGCTCGGCGTAGCCGGCCAGCTCGGCCCACTCGATGATATTGGCCACCGCGTGCAGCTCGCCCTCGGAGACCCGCGCCGAGGCCACCTCCAGGCGGTCGACCCGCAGCAGTTGCAACAGCGCCTGGGCGATGTTCATCTTCTCCGCCGGGGCGAAGGAGACCCACTGGGTCTGCTCGCCGTCGCGCAGGGTGGTGTCGAGGATCAGGAGGTCGGGGGTGGTCATGTCGGCATTGTCACCCGATAGGCGAGGGTTGTCCTGCCCAATTCCGCCGTCACCCGCCTACGGCGGCACTTCGACCGATCGGCATCGCGGACTTCCGCTTCGAGGGCTACCCCACCGTCCTCCGGGACCTGCAAGGCAGGCAGGGCCACCCGGTGCGGGCGACCATCTCCGACCCGGGACCGCTTCTGCTCTCCTGTATGCTGGAACTCAACGACACCCGGGAGGGGGTCCTCAACATCGCCTTCAAGATAGCAGTGCTATCATGCCTGGAGAGAACACCACCAGGAGAGACCCCGTGGCCAACTTGATCGTGCGTAACATCGACGATGACATTGCCGACGCCCTGAAGGCGCAGGCTCGCCGGCACGGCATAAGCGCCGAGGCGGAGCACCGGCGGATCCTGGCACAGGCCCTCATCCATCCCAAAAAACGCACTTTCCTGGAGGTGCTGAGGGAAATGCCGGATGTCGGCACCGACGAAGACTTCGCGCGCCGCGAGGAGCGCCACGCGGCCGAGCCTTTCGACGACTAGCGGCCCACCGAGAAGCGCGTATGTATCTACTGGATACCAACGTCGTCAGCGAACTACGCAAACGGAACCGCGCCAACCCCGGCGTGCTGCGCTTCTTTCACGAACTCGCCGAACGGGAATCCCCCGCCTTCATCAGCGTCGTCACGCTCGGCGAGCTATAGCGCGGTGTCGAGATGATCCGCCATCGTGGGGACGAAACGCAGGTCGACCTCCTGGAGCGTTGGCTACAAATCCTGGTGGAGGAGTACGGGGAGCACATCCTCGACTTCGGCCGGGAAGAGGCCCGGGTGTGGGGATACCTGCGCGTGCCGCACCACGAAAATGCCCTCGACAAACAGATCGCCTCCACCGCATTGGTGTATGGATTCACGCTGGTCACCCGCAATGTACGGGACTTCGCCGGCACCGGCGTCACGCTGCGAAATCCGTTCGAATAGTCGGGTATGCCGGCGGCTGGATCGCCGGCCGCCTTCCGATCACGCCAGTAGAGGGCCTATCAGCGCGTCGAGGAACCAAAGTCCCATCACCCAATGCAAACGAGACCCCCACGCCCGCTTGAAGAAGGCAAAGCGCGCGCATAGCGAATGCATTGTGTCCCTCCCCCACACGTGGACTACATTGGGTAGCACCCCATCTATGGTGCCCCGATCATGCACGCCTACAACGTCCGAGAGCTGAAGAAGAACCCCTCCCTCGCCCTGCGTCAGGCGGAGGAAGCCCCGGTACTGGTGTTGAAGGGGAATCAGCCCAACGCCGTATTGCTGCACCTCGACGGCTCGTTGACGGAGGCGGAGAACGGCCTGCGTCCGGCGCTCGCCTCGACGCTCTACCGGGATCGCGTCCTCTCCCCGGGCGCCGCCGCGAAGCTCAGTGGCATGGCCCTCGCCGATTTCATCGATCACCTCGGTAGGCTCGGGATCGACGTCGTCGGTATCGACGAAACGACGCCCCATGAGACCGAGGAGCTCTCCCGATGGCTGTCGTCATCGCCGACGCCGGACCGCTGATCGCTCTCGCGAAGGTCGATCGTCTCGCCATCCTGCGGGGACTGTTCGGGACGGTTCGGGTGCTGCTCGTGGCGGAGCAGCGCGGCCTGATCGAATCGGCTGAATCGGTCGTGAACGGGATGGCCGCGAGAGGCTATCGCATCTCCGCGGAGCTGCTGCGCAGCGTTTGCGACACCGACTCCTTCGGCGGTGGCGGGTCGTAGGCAACCGACGTAACCATCGACTGAAGGTGCGAACCATGAACCGACTCGCGTACCCCGCGTCCATCGAAGAGGACGAAGGCGGCTTTTTCCTGGCCACTTTCCCCGACCTGCCTGGCGCCGCCACCGACGGACGAACCCGGGAGGAAGCCCTGGAAGACGCCCGCGACTGCCTGGAGGAGGCGATCGCCTACCGCATCCACGCGGGAACGGAGGTACCCGAGCCATCCCAGCCGAAGCGAGGCCAAACGCTGGTCGACCTCCCCGCCCAGATGGCCGCCAAGGCCGCGCTCTACCTCGCCGTCCGCGAGGCCGGGATCACCAAGCACGCCACCAAGCTCCCGCGCATCGAGGCAGCGCTCTCCGCCCTCGGCAAACGCCTGGTGATCGAGGTGCGGGCGGCATAGCCGGATCATCGCGTTCCCACCACCGCCGGCAGCGGCTTCCGGTAGAGGAACCATGCCTCTGCATCGATGCGGGGCACACCTCCTGCGCCTTCTGTGTGACCCCACCTTCTGAGAATCCCGGAACTCCGGGAAGGGATACCCGGCCACTTGCCGAATATACGCCATTGGCGCATATTCGCACTATGCTTACCGTCATCGAGTCGCCAATATTCACCCGACACTGGCCCGACTACTGGTCGGAGGAAGAGCGGGGCGAGTTTGTGGCCTACGTTGCGGGGAACCCCGAGGCCGGCGATCCGATCCCCGGCTCGGGGGGTTGCCGCAAGATTCGATGGTCCAGGGCCGGGTCGGGCAAGCGCGGCGGGGTGCGGGTGATCTACACCCTGCGTTTGAAGAGCGGGGCCCTGGTCCTGCTGACCATCTATTCCAAAGGCGCCCAGGACAACATCCCGGCCCACATCTTGAGCAAGATCGCGGAGGAGCTTGGCCATGCCTACTAGCAAACGGTCCATCGAGGCACGGGATGCCGAGCGGAACATCGGCGACGAACTGCTGGAGGCGATCCGCGACATCAAGGCGGGGAACTACGGTGCCACGCACCGGGTGGAGCCCAACGACGCCGTCCAGGCGCGCCTTGCATGCGGGCTTTCCCAAAGCCAATTTGCGGCGGCGCTGCGCATCTCCCCCCGGACCCTCCAGCAGTGGGAGCAGGGGCGCCGCCACCCCTCGGGGGCGGCGGAGACCCTGCTGAAGATCGTGGCGCGGCACCCGGAGGTACTGCGGGAAGTCGAAGAACGATAACCGATGGAGAATCCAACCGCTTTCTCCGTCGGGTAGGGTGTGCCGACGATAGGAGGCGCACCGGTCGGAGATGGCGGTGCGCCTCGTACCTCGGCACACCCTACTGCCGCGTCCTCATATCTGCGGACTCTCACGTATTTTTACGGTAATTCATGGGCTTGCGCCATCCTCCGCGCATGATGCACTTGGTTTCTCGGCTGCTCACACCCTATGGTAGCGGTCGCTGAACTTCCATCCTGTTTCACCACTCATGCAGGCCCCTTCCCCCATGGCTACCACCGTTCTCGAAGACGTTACCCCGGCTGACTTCCAACGGGTCGTTGCGGAACGCTTCGGCATCGACTCCGGCACCCACCTGCGGGTCATCATCCGTGACAAGGACGAAACCATCGTCGATGTCGCCAAACGGATGCGGGAAGTCGCGGCAGAAAGAGGCCTCACCGAAGAGCTCCTCAACGAGATTCTCAACGAGGATTCATGAGGGTCGTTGTCGATACCAACGTCCTCATCAGCTTCGCACTCTTTCCAAACGGAGCCGTATCGGCGACCAGGATCTCTTGGAGTTACACCCCTTCGAAGGGGTCGCCATCCTCACCCCGCGCCAATTTTTCGAAGGCGCTGGCTCACCGCGCAACCCTGGTGACCCGTGACGAAAAGTTCCAGAGCGTGGAGGGATTACTGGCGATCCAGTAGCGCCGCGACCTCGTCGACGGAGAGCCCGGTGATCTCCGCCACCTCTTCCGCCGCCATCCCCTTGGCCAACAGCGTGCCGGCAATCTTGCGGGCCCGAGCGGTCTCGCGCTTCAGCCCTTCCGCCAAACCGCTCTCCCGACCGCTCTCCCAGCGATCAGTCGCCACCAACCTCCCCCACCGCTCCATCGCCGCCCGATCCTCCACCTCCGGCAGCGGCGGCAATTCCGGCGCCTCGCCATCCTCGGGGAGCGTCGGCAGTTCCCCCACCGCGTCCGCGCCGCAGAACGACGCCAACTGCTCCCGGCAGGCCACCGACACCCGCTCGGCCAGATCCAACACCCGCGCCCGCAGGATCGTCAGCTCCTCCTCGCTGATCCGATAGCTTTTCGAGTAGCGCGCCTCGATGTAGGCCCGCTTCAGCAGATCGAACAGCGCCTTGTCCGCCGCCTCCTCGCGGGGCATCGCACCCACCAACGCCTGATGCAGCTCCGCCCCAATCTCCGCCAGCTTGGCGATGTTATGGCACTTGTGTTTATAACCACTGTATATAAGTGTG